>QHOW01000235.1 GCA_003219435.1 Verrucomicrobiota bacterium
ACCAGGGCGTGATGATGGGCAGCTGGATGCTCGTGACGGGCCTCGCGTCGCTCTTCGCGGGCGACTTCTCGGGCATGATCCCCGAGCCGAAGGGCACCACCGCGCTCGCGACCAACCCTGAGTATGTGAAGCTCTTCGGCGCGCTCGGCGCGGGCAGCCTTGTGGTCGGCGTCGCGCTCGTCGTGCTCATCCCGTTCCTGCGCAAGCTGATCACCGACAAGGCCGAGGTACCTCCCGCGGAAATGGCGACTGCTACGGTGGTGCCGGTCGCCTGAATCGAGCGAATGGGATGAGCGACATGGAAGGTAAAGTGACGAGGGTAGGAGCGAGTGAGCGCGGGCAGCGAACGAGTTTCAAACGCCGTGCCCTGCTCTTGCACCGCTTTGCTCATGCGGGGTGAATTCTAATGGTGCGGTGCTGGCGATGAAAAGAACGGCATAGCGAAGAAAAGTTCATTTTGGCGAGCCGCGGAAACCTGCAGGCTGGCAGCGCTGGCAGCCTGCGCTCTCCAGATGACGCGAGAACGCGAGACGCGCATCAAGCGTCGTCGAACTTTGGTGTGCGGTTGCTGATTTTTCGAAAGGTGCCGTCGGCGCGGACGTTGTGGCCAAAGCCGCACTCCTCGCCCTTTTGCTCGACCTTCAATTTGCCGTCTGGGAGAAACGTCATCGTGATTTTGCAGTCACCTGCTTCTTCCGGCACGAACACAGCGGTATCGTTCTCGATCGTCGCTTCGCCTGATGCGTCGCCGAGATTTGCCATAGGGCCTGCTCCCGATTTGTACTCGTAGACGAGCGCCAACTGGACTTTCAGTTTGCCGTGTCCGAGCGCGAGGATTCTTATTTCACTGTTGCCTTCAGCATCGCGATACGTGCCGGTCGCTTCGGCGGCGGTGACGCTGCGTTCGCCGGCAGTGGAAGTCGGCACAAAAAAAGCAGGAACGAGGAGAGCGAGAAGGACGACAAAGAATCGACGGTCGCAGACCGCCGCTACAGAAGAGGGCTCGGCCACGCGCGTTCGCTGCCTGGTCATTTCATTCGGTCGAACGTTTTAGGCTTCGCCACGTGATTCGTTCCGCCTTGCCATACGGCTCCGGCGCGACAGGTGAAACGTTAAATCGTTAAAGCGGTTCAAGTGCCGACGCCTTCCAACTCGACACGACGCATGGTTTCGGTTCCGCCAAAGCGTTTTTGCGCATCCAAAATCTCCAGGCCGGCTAGCCGACCTTGGCTGTCGTAATCAGCAGCAATCCCTTCGGCCAAATGTTTGGTCGTAACCGTGGTTTCGCGGAACGTGATGCTCAACGCGTCCACCTCCGGGTCATAGCTGATTTTCATACCGGTGCAGTTAATGGTTGAGAGTTGATTGTCGAGAGTTGAATCGCTTTTTATGAAGCGAGCAGGGTCCGAACCGAAATGTCCTCGTCCACGTCGTCCCAGTGAATTCCGACGCCGCGGCCGATGAGGCGCCAGTCGGCGCGCTGCTTGGGAGTGGCACGAAGAAGTCGTGGAAACCAAGCCAATGGCGCGGAAACGCGTCGACCGTCGACAAGCGTGACGATCAGTTCATCGTCGGTGCATTTAACATCGACAGCGTCTGCAATCGGTTTACTGGCCAAACTGCTCATCCCAGGCAATGATAAATTTTTCTCGGTGTTCTGCAATAATTGAGTGCAATTGACGGAGCTCTGATCCGCGAAATTCGCGCGATTCCACCAACTCAATCGGGGGGCAATAACGTTTCGACCGGCAGCGCGCCCGTAAATTCGATTCTGCAGCGGCCTCCGCACCCGGACGTGCTTGAGACTCCGAAAGTTTCCGCGAACAGGCAGCCCCGCTACAACAAGACAGGTTTTCGGCGAGGGCTCCGAAAACGACACGCGAGGCGCGTGTGCTCCCCAATCATTTCATTCTGTCGAACGTCTTCTGTAACAATTGCAGATCGGTTGCATTGGCGGGTCTTTTCCCGAGACCTTTCAATCCATTTCTTCTCGAGCGCGTTCTTGGTGGGGCGGTCGCTCTGGTAGAAGACACCGAACACGCCGGGGAACGGGAGCGTAGCCAGTTTGTAAGCTGCGAGCTCGTCGGTGACGTCGCGCGGGGCAAAATTTGGGCTCCTAGGCAGATGCCGGGAGCGATCTTGCTACTCGTCGCAGATCGTCGAGCAGGATTTCCATATCGCGCAAGGTGGTGCGATAGTTCAGCACGCACCCGCGGAGGGCGAAGCGATTGCCAAGCATGGCATTGGAGAGATAGGAGCCGCCATCGCGTTGCAGAGCGATCATCAGGCGTTCGTTGAAGGCATCAATCGCTTGTGGCGATTCGCTGCGGAGCCGCGCCGGCAGATGACGAAAGCAAAAGATCGACAGCTCGACCGGCGCGACCATCTCGAAATCATCACTGGCCCTGACTAACGACTCGAAGTAGCGCGCACAGGCAAGATTGTTTTCTATCGCTTCGCTCAACGAATCCAGGCCGACTCCTTTAAACAACATCCATACCTTGAGAGCCCGGAAACGCCGCGACAGTTCCGGCCCATAATCCCAAAATGCGAAGGCTTCATCAGCCTCCTCTTCGATAATGCGGGTGTATTCGGCCTCGTGAGCAAAAGCGGCTCGCGCAATTTGCGGGACCCGGTAAATCACGCAGCCAACATCCACCGGTAAGTAGAGCCATTTATGAGGATCGAGCGCGACTGAATCCGCCTGCTCGATCCCGGCAAACAATTTACTCGCCGATTTCGCGAGGATGGCTAAGGCGCCGTAACTGCCATCGACATGCATCCAAAGCTGGAAACGGTCCGCGACCTCTCGAATCTCCGCCAACGAATCGACCGCGCCCGTGTTCACGGTTCCGGCATTCGCGACCACGCAGAATGGAACATGGCCCGCCTCGATGTCAGCCGAGATTTTTGCAACGAGATCTTCCACGCGGATCTTGAAGTGCTCGTCGATGGCGATGTGGCGCACACTTTCCCGTCCAATTCCCAACAGCGCTGCTGCCTTGGCGATGGAAAAATGCGTCTCGCTCGACGCATAGATGCGCAAGCGACCTGGTGAGTAATCTTTCGCCTGCCGCGCCGTGGCGAGCGCGGTGAGATTGGCCATCGATCCACCGCTCACAAAGAGTCCGCCAGCTTTCGCATTGAATCCAAGAAGCTGCCGGATCCAATCGATCGTTAGACGCTCGAGTTCCACCGGCGCCGGCGCAGAACGCCAGACCGTGAGATTTGCGTTTAACGTCGAGGCAAGCAGGTCGGCGAACGCCGCGAGAGGAGTCCCCGGCGATTGCACATAACCAAACATGCGCGGATGCGCGTTCTGCCGGCTGAAGGGGATGATGGTTTCGCGAAAAACCTTCAGTAAGCCATCGAAATCCGTTCCTTTCGCTGGGAGCGCGGGGTCGAGCCGGTCGCGAATCTCGCGTGAAGACATGTGGCGATAGACTTTGCGATCGCGGAGATCACCGAGATAATCGGCCATGAGCTGGATGACGGAGTTGCCCCAGTCGCGGATCTCGTCGGCAGAAGGATCAAGCATCCCGGCCAGTATGCGTTGCTCCGCCAGCGGTGTCACTTATTCGCGCTGACGTTTGCGGATAGAGGGATTTTAGCCGTCGCTTTCATCAGACGCGAAAACAGCACGCGAGGCGCGCGCGTTTTCCAACCAGAAAGGTCTCGGTGAAAACGCCGAGAGTCCGGACCGGATTGGCATTAACAGGCTTGCAGCCTGTGCTCCCCGATCACTTCATTCTGTCGAACGTCTTCTGTAGCAATTGCAGATCGGTTGCATTGGCGGTCTTTTCCCGAGTGCTCTCAATCCATTTCTTCTCGAGCGCGTTCTTCGTGGGCCTGTCGCTTTGATAGAAGACGCCGAAGACACCGGGGAACGGTAGTTGCGCGAGTTTGTAGGCGGCGAGCTCGTCGGTGACATCGTGCCGGAGCTCGTCCTCGGGGGTGTTGTCCCATTTCTTTTCCTGGATCACTTCGAAGCTGCCGCCTTTCTTCGGATCGGCGGGATC
>QHOW01000245.1 GCA_003219435.1 Verrucomicrobiota bacterium
ATTGCCGGAACAAGCAAAACCGGACGCCGATTTGATGGATAGAGCGCGAGTACTCGACAGGCATTATATTCCAACGCGATACCCAAACGGATTCGAGCGAGGCGCGCCGGTAGATTTTTACTCGCGAAGAGACGCAGACGAAGCTATCGCGCACGCGGAGGCGATTCTTGCATTCTGTCGAAATCAAATCAGTTGATATGCAGTAGGGCGCGACCGCCGGGCGCGCCGCTCACGACGATGTCACAGCCTGTCGAGATTAAATCCGTCGATGTGGAACAAGTGCGCCGTTGCATAAACGAGTATGCGGCCAGGCTCCTTGCCACGAATCTCGCTGTAGAGGAAATCATCGTCTTCGGATCCTTCGCGAACGACACCTATGCCCCGGGAAGCGATCTGGACGTATTCATTATCCTTACTACGGCGCAAGAGCGACCACGCGACCGCGTGGCGGCCTTTTTCCCGGGCCGATTTCCAGTCCCGATGGATATCTTTCCCTTCACGCGAGCAGAGATGGCGGAATTGGAATCATCGCCGCTCCTCGCGGCAGTTGAAAAGAGCAATTGGCGCTATGCCAGACGTCGGAGGTCAGAAGTCAGAGGTCAGAGATCACAAGAACCGCGGTCATCCTGAACGAAGCATCGCGCGCAAACCGATTGATCATGGTGATTGATTTGTGTGCTCCAAACTTCGAGTGTGACGTCCCTCGCGTCGCTCGGGATGACCGGTGTTAGCGATTAAATCATGAGAACAGCGGTTCCGGCGAGCTCACCGGCCCGGAATTTTTCCAGCGCGGCATTCGCTTCTTCGAGTGGAAACGTTTCCGTCTTTGTTTTTACCGGAACGCGCGGCGCGATTTCCAGAAATTCTTCGCCATCACGGCGCGTCAGGTTTGCTACCGAAGTGATCGCGCGTTCACCCCAAAGATCGGCATATGGAAACGACGGGATATCGCTCATGTGAATCCCGCCGCAAACGACAATACCGCCCTTGGCGAGGGCGCGCAGCGCAACAGGCACGAGCGGCCCGACGGACGCGAACACGATAGCGGCATCGAGTTTTTCCGGTGGCATTTCATCGGAACCGCCAGCCCACTGCACGCCCAACTTTCTCGCTGCTTGCTGCGTTGCCTTGTCGCCCGGACGAGTAAACGCGAAAAGTTGGCGGCCCTGATAGAGCGCAACCTGCGCGATCAAATGCGCTGCATTACCGAAGCCGTAAATGCCGAGACGACGCGCATCGCCAGTCTTGCGCAAGGATCGATAACCGATCAATCCCGCGCAAAGTAACGGCGCAATATCGACGTTGTTATATTGACCGGGCAGATGAAAACAGAATCGTGAATCGGCGACCGTGAATTCAGCGTAGCCGCCGTCGATCGTGTAGCCGGTAAAACGCGCGCGATCGCACAGATTCTCCCGGTTGGACCGACAATAAACGCACTCCCCATCCGTCCAACCGAGCCATGGAATACCTACGCGATCTCCGATGGAAAATCCGTCAACATTATCGGCGATCGCTTCGATACGCCCGACGATTTGGTGCCCGGGAATCAGCGGCAGTTTCGGATCCGGCAATTCGCCGTCGACAACGTGGAGATCAGTCCGGCATACCGCGCACGTGGCAACGCGCACGAGCACTTGTCCCCTCGCCGGTTTCGGCTTTGGCACATCGCGGAGTTGCAGCGGCTGCCACTGTTTCTCGAGCACCATTGCGCGCATCTGATTTGATCCAATTAAAAGTGTGCGCGGCTTGTCTCAAACACGCCGCTATGAATTACGAAAGACGAAGGAAATCCGAATGCTTCAAATGACGAACGCGTGATCGCACGTTGCCGTGTTTTAGGACTTCGTCATTCCTCCGACATTCGATATTCGTCATTCGTCATCTTTTCCTTCGTCAGGGCGCGCCGGCTGGTTCCAACTCGCCGTCGCCGGTTCCGGCGGGATGCGGGATGGGTTCGCCTTCATGATGCATGTGCGCGCTACGCAAAAATGGCACTCTATCGAGAACGTTTTCCTGGAACCATTCGAGCCAGAGATAAATGACCGGCGTCACAAAAAGCGTAATCATTTGTGAGAAAATCAGGCCACCGACAATGACAAGACCGAGCGGGCGGCGCGCTGAGGCGTCGTGGCCGAAGCCAAGTGCGAGTGGCACCGCGCCCATGAGAGCGGCGAGAGTGGTCATCATGATGGGTCGAAAGCGCTCCAGACTGGCTTCGTGAATTGCCTCTCGCAGACTTAATCCCTCGTCGATTCGTTTGAGCGCGAAATCGACCACCAGGATTCCATTCTTTTTGACGATGCCGAGCAAAAGAAACAAACCGATGACGCTGTAAAGGGACAAACTCGATCCGAAGACCCAGAGCGTAAACAAGCCTCCGACGACCGCCGGCACGATCGCGGGAAAAAGCACAGTGATGGGATGGACATAGCTTTCGTAGAGAATTCCCAGGATCACATACATGACGAAGATCGCGGCGATGAGGAGCAGCGGCAGCGACTTAAATAGTTGGCGAAAGACAAGCGCTTCACCCTGGAAGGTGGCCTGCACACTGGGGAATTGCTGGTGCACTTGTGCGAAGCTGTCTTCGATGAATTTTGTCGCATCACCAATCGCGACGTTCGGCACCAAGTTAAAGTTGATGGTCACGCTGGTGAATTGGTTGAAGTGATTGACCGCCTGCGGACCGACGACTTGCTTTGTCGATGTTACCGCGCGCAGTGGCACAAGGTTGGCGGCAGTGCCAGTAGTGGTCGTGATCGTTCCACCGCCTGCTCCGCTGGCGCTGAACGTGCCGCCGGTGTTACTGCGCACGTAGAGATTATTGAGATCGGCCGGTTGGGCACGCTCGTTGTCCTTCACCTCGAGAATTACCTGGTATTGATCCTCGGGTTGTTTGATTAAATAGACGTAATTCTGCGAGTAAGCCGTGCGCAACAAACTCTGGACGGCGGAAGTAGAAACACCGTAAGTAGCAGCGCGCTCGCGATCAATATCGACGGTGAGATTCGGTGTGCTGTTGTAATAATCGGAGCGGACGGAAGCGAAGCCTTTGAAATCCTTCAGCTTTGTCATTAACTGATCGGCGGCGGCGTAAACGTCACTGGGCACAATGCCGCTGAGGGTATAGGCGTATTGCCCCTGCGTCTGACTGGTCGCGCCGACATTGATCTGCAGCACCGGATTCGGTTGCAAAATGGCAGTGATACCTGGAATAGAGCTGATCGATTTCTGCAATTGCGGGATGCACTGTTCGATTGGCGGGCGTTGACTTCTCGGTTTGAGAAAACAGAACATCAGGCCCTGCGAGGACGAACTCCGAGCTGCGAAGCCGGCGAGTGTGAAAAATTGTCCGATGTTTGGATCGTCCTTCAGCTTTTGATTGACCTGTTGCTGATAGGCATGCATCTGCGCGGGCGAAGAACC
>QHOW01000090.1:0-352 GCA_003219435.1 Verrucomicrobiota bacterium
TCACGCGCGCGATGATTTCAGCCGTCGCACCGCCCCAGGGAAATGATTCGCCCACGCAAAGCATCCGGCCAGTGCGCGCGACCGAAGCAAGAACACTGTCAGTGTCGAGTGGTTTAACGGAACGGAGATCGACAACCTCAATTTCGAAACCCTCGCCGGCCAATTGTTCCGCGACAGCAAGCGCTTCGTGCAGCATCGCGCTGTAAGTGACAATGGTAAGGTCGCGCCCCTCTCGCGCAATGCGCGCTTTGCCTGTGGGCAAGCCTTCGGCCGGCAGTTTATCTGCCTTGAGATGATAATAGAGATATTTGTGTTCGCAGTAGATGACCGGATCGTCGATCGCCACGGCTTC
>QHOW01000090.1:490-13381 GCA_003219435.1 Verrucomicrobiota bacterium
TTGTTTAAGATTTGATTGAGCGCGATGCTCGAAAAATCGGCAAATTGCATTTCCACAATTGGCCGCATTCCCTGCATGGCGGCGCCGATCGCAGTCCCGACGATCGCGTCTTCGCTGATCGGTGCGTTTAATACGCGTCCGGGAAATTCTTTCGCGAGACCTTTGGTTGCCTTAAAGGCGCCGCCGAACGCTCCGCCGACATCCTGCCCGTAGATAAAGACGCGCTCGTCATCATGAAGCACCTTCGCCTGCGCTTCACGAATCGCTTCCAGATAAGTGATGCTCATGGCTTCGCCGCGTTACATCGTTGAACCGTTGAATCGTTACCCGATGTAACATTGTAACTCTTTTAACCATTTTAACTTTGGTCTGCTTCGTCACTCAACGTGATCAACAAGTTCGCGTGTGGAGATCGCGCACCAATCTTCTTTGTCGCTTTCGGGCGGGGCCTCTTTTTGCGCAGTGGCGATTGCTTCGTCTACCTGCGCGGCGGCGTCCCTGTGCCACTGGACCAGCGTCTCGGCATCTAACAGATTCATATCGACAATTGTTTGCTCGGCGACTTTCAAACAATCGCGCGCAAATGGCTCGGATGCGACAACCAACTGGGGCGGGCGTCCCGCACGCGCCCGTTTTACCGCGCCCCCGATCACATCCAGGCAGGCGCTGAGATCCGTTCCGTCGAAACTGTAACCTTCGAATCCGTAACCGATTGCGCGATCGACCAGATCATGACATGCAAACTCGCGCTCGTTCGGCGTGGAATAGGCATAATGATTGTTCGTCGCGACGACCACGAGGGGCACTTGTTCGACGGCGGCGATGTTCATTCCTTCATGGAACGAACCGGTCTGCATCCCACCTTCGCCGATGCACGCCAGGCCGACAAAGTTTTTCTCTCCCTTAAATCGTTTCGCCATTAACGCGCCCACGGTCACCGAAACCATCGCGCCGAGGTGACTGACCATGGCGAGCTGGTCGTCGCCTGGCCGGCCCCGATGAATGTTACCGTCGCGCCCGCGCATTGGCCCCTTGCGTGAGCCGAGATAAGTGCGCGTGACGTCGAGCAGCGGTTCGCCAAATGCGGATCGTCCGGCCTGGTCGCGAATCAATGGCGCGAAGATGTCGCCTTTTTGTAGAAACAAACCGCAAGCCGCGCTCACCGCTTCCTGACCCTTGCCAATGTAAACGCCACCGGTGATCAGACCGCCGCGATAGAGGCTGACGAGTTTTTCTTCAAGCGTGCGCGTCAGCAGCATCCAACGAAATGCCTCGAGAAAGCGTTCATGCGGCGGGGCGGACGTTTTTGTTTTCATTCTTGTGCCGCGCTGCGCCGTCTGAAGCATCGGACAATTTTACGCAAGATCGACGGTCGCGCGCAAAAGATTTTTGCGACGCGGGCGCCTATCCGACCTACCGCGTCGCAAGCGCAAGGCGCCGTTGCGTGGGTTGCTGCTGGTCTCCGTTAGACGTTATCTCGGGAGAAATTTGCTGTGGCGCGGTTAACTTCAACCCAACGAGCTTGCTCACACCGCGCTCTTCCATTGTTACACCGTAAAGCACGTCCGCTCTTGCGATCGTGCGCTTGTTATGGGTCATGATGATGAACTGGCTCTGCTTTACGAATCGCTCCAGGACGCGGATAAAGCGATTGATATTGCCTTCATCGAGCGGTGCATCCACTTCATCGAGAATGCAGAACGGACTCGGTCGGACCATGTAGATTGCGAATAGCAACGCCACGGCTGTCATGGCCCGCTCGCCTCCACTCAGCAACGCGACACTTTGCAGTTGTTTGCCCGGCGGTTTGGCGCTGATCTCAATCCCGCAGTTGAGCGGATCGCTCTCGTCGAGCAACGACAAGTCCGCGCGCCCGCCGCCAAAGAGCTCGGCAAACATTTCGCGGAAGTTCACCCGCACTTGGTCGAACGTTTCAGCGAACAATTTTCTGGTGGTCGAGTTGATCTGCGCTATCACCTCGAGCAATTCGCGGCGCGAACTAGTGAGATCGTTGTTCTGTCCTTCGAGAAATTTGTAGCGATCGTCGAGCTCGTCGTACTCGTGCACAGCATCGAGATTGACCGGGCCCATGTTGTCGAGTTGCGCCCGAAGATCGCCAATGAGCTTGTCGAGATCTACGTCCGCGAGGTTCGTAGTATCGGCATCTTGCCGATTCTCTGCAGGCTGGAAGCCCATGCCGCGTTTCAATTGCGCGCGCAAAACTTTTTCGAATGCGGGCTGATCGGGGGCGAATGCGCGAAGATCGACATGGTAATGCCGCTGGACGTGTTCGGCTATGTTCTGAATCTTCATTTGCAGCTGCGACTCACGGACCTGCCGGTGGGCGCGGCGATCCTG
This sequence comes from Verrucomicrobiota bacterium, assembly GCA_003219435.1. Taxonomy (GTDB): domain Bacteria; phylum Verrucomicrobiota; class Verrucomicrobiia; order Chthoniobacterales; family UBA10450; genus Udaeobacter. The sequence goes on from QHOW01000090.1 coordinate 2,849, forward strand.
CAATTCGGCTAACGAATCGCGCCAGCGCCGCAACTCGGTTTCGTGATGAGAAATCGCTGCGACCTGCGCCGCGCGCTGTTCAGTAATTTTCCCGCTGTTCGCTTCGGCTTCGGTGCGACGCGCCGTCTCTCTTTCGATTGCCTCTTCCGACTCACGCGATTCGCGGGCCTGCGTGGCAAGTTTATTTTCATGTGCCGAAATATCGGCGCGCCGGCGGGCGATCAACTCAGCGAGTTCGATTTCGCGCGCGCTCATCGATTCACGTTGCGCGATTAGATTTTCGCGTCGCTGACGCTCCGTCGCCATGACCAGTCGCAATTGATTCAGTTTTTCCGTTACTTCTGCTTCGCGCGACGCGACCTCTTTTTGTGCCGCTTCGAACGTGGCGAGTTCGCTCGTCTGTTTGGAAAATTGATCGCGCGCTCCGCGAAGGTCGTTTTGCAATTTGACGATGCGCTCGTCCGCCGCCGCGATTTGCCGCTCAAGCGCGGCTTTTTCTGACCGCAGGTTGTCGATCTTGCGTTCCGCTTCGCTCAATTCGCGCTGGAGCAGCGAAGCCATTTCGAGAGCCCGCTTCGCGCCATCGCGTTTTGCCAGAGAATCGTCACGCTTTTTTGTCACCGCCGCTTCTTCCTTCGCGAGGGCGGCTATTTGGGTCTTGCGCTCAAGTAGCGAATCGGCGCGCACCTCATTGCTGCCGCCAAACATTATTCCTTCGGCAGAAATAAATTCGCCGGCGAGCGTCGCGGTTGCGAGCACCGGTTCCGTTTTTTTGCACTCCAACGCATGTTCGAGATCGGGGAAAATGACGACGTTGCCGAGCACTTGCTTCACGAGCCATTCAAGCGATTTCGGCGCCTCGACTTTGTCCATCGCCCAGGCGATGGCGTTTGGCGGCAATGTCTCCGTTCTCGCTTCGTGACAAGGCCCGCCAATTTCCGGAATGAAAAGCGCGGCTTGACCGAGTTTGTTTTTGGTAAGGCGCGCGATGATTTCCGGCGCGGCCTCCGGATTTTTCAGAATCACGGCGTGAAGATTTCGTCCGAGAGCCGCTTCGATTGCGGGAATGAATTTTGATTCGACATCAAGCTGCGAAACAAGCGAGCCGGCAATCGCGTCGCGAAAATGCGCGGGATTGTCGAGACCTTTAAGGACAGCTTGCGAACCTTTCAGCAAACCTGCGCCTTCTTCATTCAACTGACGGAGCACTTCGAGCCGCGATCGTTTTTCAGTGAGCGCACGCTCCGCGACGGCAAGATTCGTTTCCGCTTCGGCAAGCAGCTCCTGGTATCGATGCAGATTCGTTTCCGCGCTCTGCGAATTTGCGAGCAACTCTTCGAGCTTTCGCCGGTCGCCGGCGGTCAGTTTCAGCGAGCTGCCGATTCGACCTACGATCTTCACACTCACATCCGCCGATTTTTTCATTGCCGCTGTGAGTCGATCGGTCTGCGACGCGGTCATTTCGCGCCGCGCCGTTGTTCCCGAGAGTTCTTCTTCGAGCGCGGCGATGCGGCTTTCGGATTTGGAAACGGCGAGCTGTAAACTCTGCCAGCGCGCACTGTGCTCCCCACGATTTTTTTGGATTTCCCTGGTCAGACCGCTCAGCTCGGCCAGATCGGACTCCTTTTGCTTCGAAACCTGGTCGGCTTTTTCAATGATCGAATCGGTCTTGTGAATGTCATCCGTCTGTTGTCGGCGTTTTGCTTCCGCGTCCGTGATGTCGGCGTGGGCGCGCTCGATCAGTTCCGCTAGCTCCTGTGCGCGCTGGCGATTGAACTCGATGCGGCTTCGGTGTGCGGCGATCTCACTTTCCAAGCGTTGGATCTCCGCGAGCGACTCCGAAATTTCAATGTCGATCTTGTCCAGCGCATGGCGTTCTTCCGCCAGTTTGTTCTCGCCATTGTCAATCTTTGCGCGCGTCGCGTGCTCGGATTCGTTCAAGCGATCAATTTCGCCTCGGCACACAGTCAATTCGCGTTCCAAATCGTCGAGCTGCCTGCGCGAATGATGCGTCTCGAGCACGCGCAGGTCGGCGTGTAATGCCTGATAGCGCCGCGCCTTGCCCGCCTGCCGCTGCAAGGAGCCGATTTGGCGTTTTACTTCCTTGATGATATCGCCGATGCGCAGGAGATTTGCCTCAGTCGCTTCCAGCTTGCGCAGTGCCTCGCGCTTTTGCGTTTTATATTTTGTGATCCCGGCGGCTTCTTCAAAAACAGCCCGGCGATCTTCCGGTCGGGAGCTCAAGACCATGTCGATTTTACCCTGCTCCATCATCGAGTAAGCTGCCCGCGCGATCCCGGTGTCAGCAAAAAGACTTTGAATGTCGCGAAGCCGGCAGACCGTTTTGTTTAGGAAGTATTCGGAATTGCCGTCCCGATACACCCGGCGCGTCACGCGCACGTCATGCCAATCAACGGCCAACTCTCTTGCGCAACCCGTGAAGGTTAGAGAGACCTCTGCGAACCCGACAGGCTTGCGCGTGTCGCTGCCGTTGAAAATAACGTCGGCCATTTCGTCGCCGCGGAGCGACTTTGCCGATTGTTCTCCGAGCGCCCAGCGGACCGCATCCAGCACATTGGATTTGCCGCAACCGTTCGGCCCGACAATGGCGGTTATGCCTCGGTGGAAATTGAAGACCGTTTTATCGGCAAACGATTTGAAGCCGAGGAGCTCGATCGATTGTAAGTGCATTCGCAGGCCGCAATCTCGGGCCCTAGGAGGTCAATATAGAGACGTTCTGGGGGTTACAAGCTAAATTTGCACAACTTGAAGTGGTCAGCCCGTCACCCAACCCATGATATTGTGTCTTCGACCTGCAACCGCAAGCTCAGATTCCGACCTCCAACATTCCTGCAATTCCAAAGCTTTCAACTTCGGATTTGGCTGTTCATCGTGCTCGCGCGAATTTGCGGATCAAGAAAAGTAAAGTCGCCGCCGCCAGACACGCGGCTGTAATTTCGAATTCTTCCCTGGTCGCGTGGGCAAGGACCCAGATAATCAAAATGATCGCGACAATTGGAACAATGCTCTGGCCGCGAAACTTAAATGGAACGCCATCGCCGCGGACATCGCGTCGGTTCAATTCCAGCGCGGCGAGGCAGCAGAGAATGTAGAGCAACAGCACCGCCATGTTGGAAAGAATAGCGAGCTTTTGAAAGGTCGAGCTAAAGCAAAGAACGAACGCGATAGCGGCGTACGTGACAATCGCCACATCGGGCGTGTGAAATCGCGGATGCACATGTGCGAACCACTTTGGAATAAAACCATCTCGTCCGAAGGCGAAAATAATTCGCGGCGAACTCAGAATGTCGCTCGTCGTCCAGCCAAAGGAGGAGATGGCGAGCCCGGCCAGCAGCAAGGTTCGCCCGACATTTCCCAGAAACCGCCCGGCCGCCTCGGCCAATGCAGTTTCGCCGTATTTTCCGAGTTCGCCTCCGAGAACACCGAGCGCGACGAGTTGAATCATAATGTAAAGGAGAGTGGTGATGCCGAGCGCGATGAAGATGGCGCGCGGCACCGTCCGCGCGGGAGCTTTGACTTCGCCGCTCGGTACCAGTGCGACCTCCACTCCGACGAATGCGAAGAGTAGCTGGAGAACGCTTCTGCCCAGAGCGTCGCCCCGCGGCCAGCCGGGCCAAGCCAATGCCTCTGGCCGCAAAAAGAAAATCCCGGCGACAATGAAAATTATAAGCGGCGCAAGCTTGATCAGGGTCATTGTCTCGACCGTGCGGGCGCCGATTCCCACTCCGCGAATATTGATTGCCACAAGAAGCAGCAGGATACAGAAAATCAGCAGGGCGCGTCCGATCGGCGTCCCGAGAATCGGAATCAATCGCCCCACTGAAGCAGCAATCAGCGTCACGATCCCGGAAATGGCGAGTATTGCGGTCAGAAAATAAAGCACCCCCGCCAGAAATCCGACATATCGACCAAACGCGACTTCGACATAGGCGTAAAGGCCACCCGTAAGCGAGACCCGGCTGCCCGCCATGGCAAACGACGTCACGAACAAACACATGGCAAAAGCGCAAATGATGTATGCGAGGGGAGATGCTGCTCCAAGCTGTGCTGCGACCAGCGCCGGCAAAGCAAAAATGCCGGCACCGACCGTGGAGTTCACGATATTTGCAGTAAGGCCGGGAATGCCGATGGCACGTATCAGACCGGCATCTTCTTTCGGAGGCGGCGGCTCGGGCATTCGCGGAGGTTGAACGAAGAGCGAAGAAATCTCAATTCATGTTTGGGTTGTAGCCGTTTCGCTGTGCGAAGCGCTGCGCTGACCGGCACGGGGACCCAAACCTTGCGTCGCCCACAGGACGACGACTACAGGTTGAACGTTGGACGTTTTCCGCAATCTAGGTTTTACTCTTGCAATCATGCAGCAAAATTATCTTGAGGAGTATTATTCGTTCCTGCGTTTTCCGAGTGTCTCGACGGACGATCAGTACAAGCAAAAGCTGGAGGAGTGCGCACGGTGGCTGGTGGAAAAACTCACGAGCATTGGTTTAGAGACGCAGCTCGTCCCAACGCTTGGTCATCCGATTGTTTGGGCGCGCAACAAACATCAGCCCGGACGCCGGACAGTATTGATCTACGGACATTACGATGTGCAGCCGCCCGATCCGCTTGAACTGTGGGATTCGCCGCCGTTCGAGCCTGTTTTGAAAAACGGCTATGTTTTCGCGCGAGGCGCAACAGATAATAAGGGCCAGATTCTTTCACACATCGTCGGCATTCAGGAAACGATTGAACAGAACGGCGATTTACCTGTGAACGTGCACCTGGTCATCGAAGGCGAAGAAGAAATCGGCAGCGTACACCTCGGCAGTTTCCTTGAGGAAAATCGCGACGCGCTGAAGTGCGATGTAGCGGTGATTTCTGATACCGGAATGATCGCGCGCGGTGTGCCGACCTTGAGTTATGGCCTGCGCGGAGTAACCGCTCTCGAGGTCAAAGTGACTGGTCCCAAAATGGATTTGCACTCCGGCGTTTTTGGCGGCGCCGTTGCCAATCCGATTACCGCTCTCGCACAATTGTTGGCCACGCTTCACGATCGCGAGGGTCGTGTGGCAATCGCGGGATTCTATGATCGCGTAAAGCCACTGGAGGAATGGGAGCGCGAAGCGTGGCGCAAACTTCCGGTCGATGGCGACAAACTGATTCTTGAGGAAACCGGTGTGTCCGAGCTTTTCGGGGAGGCCGGCTACAATTCAGTTGAGCGTATTTGGGCGCGACCGACCGCAGAGATCAACGGAATCGGCGGCGGGTATCAGGGGAAGGGAACGAAGACGGTAATTGCCAGCCATGCGATGGCGAAGCTGACGTTCCGTCTCGTTCCAGAACAGGATGGCGATGAAATTCAGGAACTGGCAAAAGCACATTTGCGAAAACACCTGCCCAAAGGGGTCACGATGGAGATTACCACCGGCCACAGTGGACCGTGGTATCTCACCGATCCGCAGTCAGCACTCGGCGAAGCGGCCCAGCGCGCGTTGCGCAAAGCGTTCAACCGCGACCCCGCGCTCATCCGCGAAGGCGGCAGCATCCCGATTGTCTCGCAGTTCCGCGGCATTCTGGGCATCGAAACGCTCCTGATGGGACTGGCACTTCCTGATTGCCGCGCGCACTCGCCGAATGAGAATTTTCCGCTCGAAAATTTCGAAGGCGGTATTCGTCTCAACAAAGCGGTTCTTCAGGAGCTCGCATAGTGTCATGTCGACCGAAGTGGAGACATCTCTGGCCCCTCCAACGGGAGTTATGATAAAAATCAGAGATTCCTCGACTTCGCTCGGAATGACAGCTGGTATAGACCCGGGATTTATTTCTCTCGCTGTTTACTCCGCTTCACCGGTGAATGCGCGCGGTTGTGTGCGCTGTCTCAGCGCATAGCCGGAGAGTGATCGCGCGCTGGATTGTCCGCTGAGGACAGCGGACACTACAGCCTCAGGTACACTGGCTCCGATTATGAAATGGCTCTTAATCCTTGCGATGTTATTCAGCACGGCCCACGGAGCGAGTGCTGCCGAAGAGTCGTTAGGCACAAAGATTAAGAAGATTTTCGCGCCGACACCAACGCCAGCCCCGACGCGCAAGCATCGGAAACGTTCAGGAAAGAAGCCCACGCCCACTCCGTCGCCAACGGCGTCGCCAAAACAAAAGAAGGCTTCGCCCACTCCGTCCCCAAGCCCGACGCCAAAGAGAAAATCAAAGCTCAAAAAAGCATCTCCATCGCCAACTGCGTCACCAGAAGAAACCCCATTGCCGAACCCAACTGAAACTCCGGAAGCCACTGCGACACCTTCGGCTACGGTCCATCCGACTCCGCAGAAAAAGGGCGCGCCTAACGTTACGCTTTCGCCTGACGAGATCGCGGACTTCGACAATTGTCCGGCGAAAGTGCGTCAGCTCATCGAGTCCGGGCTAGAGCTGACGAAACAAAATCTCGGTTATACCTACGGCTCCGCTGATCCCGCAAACGGCGGCATGGATTGCTCTGGATTTCTTTATTACGTACTCCAGCGCAATGGATTTCCAGATGTGCCGCGCGATTCCAGCCAGCAGTATGTGTGGGTGCGCAAGGCGGGAAATTTCAATGCGGTCTTGAGTCGCCACGAGGATTCATTTGAACTCGATGCGCTTAACCCGGGCGATTTGCTTTTCTGGCGCGGCACCTACGCCATCGATCGCGATCCGCCGATCACGCATGTGATGATTTATTTGGGACGGGAAAAAGGAACAAAAAAGCGCGTTATGGTCGGAGCAAGTGACGGTCGCACTTACGATGGCAAACAACGGTTTGGTGTCAGCGTTTTCGATTTCAAATTGCCGCCGCCGCCGAAGAGCAACGACGCCAAACTTAGCCCGATTTTTGTCGGCTACGGCCGAATCCCGGGCGTGAGCAAAGATTAAGTAGTGACGTAATTCACGTCTCATCTCCCTCCGGTTGCCGGATCTGCCTGACGCGCTATTTCATTCTCAGTGATGATCCAATTTTTCACTTTGCGCGAAGCAAGCCGATTAGGGTCGCCGCCGCTAATGCGACCGTAGCCGCTCCCGCGATGTAGAAACCCTTAGATATGAAGTGAGCGAACTGCTCAGTAGAAACTTGTCTGCCTACGCTTAGGACAGTATCGGGACGCAGAAAAGGCAGCAGACGCAGACGGAAAAGGGTACCCATGGTAAATGCCACGATCGCGCAGAGGCACAAAAAGGCCGGAACTAAGAAACCTCGTTTCACGTGCTAGACATAGTGAAAGTGCTCGAGAGCCTGCTTCAAGTCACTTACAGCAAAAGTGCCGAAGTGGATGTACCGCGGCACTTCCTGCGAATCATGAATAATTCTGATGCCGGCCGCTATCCTGTAATTCTTCAATACTACCTGGCTGATTGATTGCTTCGGAATATAGAAATGAAAACGTGGAGGGCACGAAGTTGTCAACGTAATCCCGTCACCTGAGATCGTGCAGCGAACAAGAGGCCATGTGTAGCTTCTTGATGTCAGCCAAGTCTCTCCCGCTAAGATACCACCGGTTACGGAAAGGCCTTTTTCTTCACCAAGTTGCTTCATCGCATTCTCGAATCTTCTTTGCGTACTAAATCCCAGACCTAGCAGAAGCTTAAGTCTATCAATTGTCTTCACTTTCCGCTGCAGTCGGAGACGGTTTCGTTTCTGTTGCGGAGCTCGGTTGAACCGAGGAGTGATGAACGCGGCGTTCGTATCCGATGAAGGCAACTGTAATTAGCGCGAGCACTACGATGAGGACAACGCGCCGTTCGCTTTTGGAGAGATCGAAAATCCTCATCGGCCCTTTGATTTTTTGGCGTAAGGAATCGGATCTTCTATCCCAGCTTCGCGGAAGCCTTTCAACCGCAGGAGACAGGAATCGCACTGGCCGCAGGCAAGGCCTTCCTGCGACGGATCGTAACAGCTGTGTGTAAGCCCAAGATCAACACCGAGCTCGCTGGCTTTGCCGATGATCTCAGATTTCGAGAGCGTGATCAACGGCGTGTGAATCTGAAGGCGCGCCCCTTCAATGCCAGCTTTAGTTCCAACATTGGCCAGCGTTTGAAATGCTTTGATGAACTCAGGTCGGCAATCCGGATAGCCGCTATAATCGATTGCGTTTACACCAAGGAAAATGTGGTTGGCCGAAATTACTTCCGCCCAGGCGAGTGCATAAGCGAGAAAAATCGTGTTGCGTGCTGGAACATAGGTGACCGGAATCCCATGCGCGATTTCTGTTTCCGATCTCTGTTTGGGAACGTCGATATTATCTGTTAGCGCTGAGCCGCCGAAGATGCGCAGGTCTATCTTTGCCACTCGGTGCTCTTTTGTGCCTAAGGTATTGGCGACGCGGCCAGCAGCTTCAATTTCGATCTGATGACGCTGGCCGTAATCGAACGATAGCGCATACGCTTCGTAGCCTTCCGCGATTGCAATCGCCAGCGTGGTGGTTGAATCGACTCCGCCGCTTAAAAGAACGACTGCGCGTTTCATTTATTGTTTCGATGGTGCCTGGTTTTAGGGATGTCGCCGGGCCATTCGTCGGCGCGCCCGGCGGTCGCGCCCTACCGGTTTCATCGACCGTCGTGGCCGCTTCTGCCTTTATCCGGATACTCGGCACGAACGGTGAGTGCGATTCCGCCGCGCGCGGAGAATTGCGCAGTCACGATCACTTGCCGCGGCGCGCACGCTTTCACGAAGTCGTCCAGGATGCGGTTGGTGACCGCCTCGTTGAAGGCACGCTCATTCCGATACGAGGCAAGATAAAATTTGAGCGATTTGCTTTCGACGCAGAGCCGATTCGGCACGTAATCGATATCGATCCTGGCAAAATCCGGCTGACCCGTAATCGGACAAACGGAAGTGAAATCATCCGTTTCAAAATGAATCCGGTAGTTTCGGCGCGCTGGATTTGGAAAAGTCTCAAGGCGCGCGTCTGCAGGCGATGCGGGCAGTTTCACTTCACTCCGCCCAAGCAGCGTGAGGTTGGGTGTTTTGACTTTAGCCATTGAAATGAATTAACTCGTCACCCGCACAGCGTTCAACTCGCGTTTCCGGGGTAGCGCATGCGTCTCGCATGCTGGTTTCGGAGTCGCGCCGAAACAATCTTTCGAAGGATTCATAACTCGCCATGGATTCCCTGTGCTCGGAAAAGTTCGCGATCACGAGACGCGCTCGCCAGCACGCGTGACGCGTGCGCTACCCGGAGAACGCGCGCAGATCGTCGGCCACGTCTGGATATTTCGCTGCCAGCGCTTCGACGTCGCCAATCTCGACGTCATCCGGTGCTACACCGGGCCATTCTGTGCTCGCACCGAGGAACCAGCCCCGAAAGCTTTCTGGGATCACACGCGCTGTGTGAAATGTATTTCCGGGAATCAAAAGTTGTACGAGTTGGCCACCGCGCAGGTCTGGTCCTACGATGACCTGCTCGCTTGTGCCATCGGCGTGGAGCATTAAGACCTCGATTGGGTCACCGAGATAATAATGATAAAGCTGGTCGTTGCGGATGCGATGCAGCCGTACGTGCGCCTCCGGTGTCACCATAAAATACAGTGCGGAACCGGCAGGGCGCCCGCTGGCAAACGGAGCGGGCAATCCACCAGGCGCGATCCGCTTTTCACTCATGAAGGTAACGCGCACGAAACCGCATGTAGCGTGCGGCTCGAGCTTGAGAAGCCCGCGAACTTCGTCGGCGGTTAGATCATCGATCATTTGTTTCTCTTGAACATCGAACCCCAAACTCCGAACGTCCAACATCGAATCGTCTAAAATGCACATCAAACCTCAAACATCAAAAATCAAAAATCGTGCTGGTTTGATCGATGTGATCGCGCATGACACGAAAACAGGCGAAGTGGTGCTAATGATGAACGAACCTGAACCGTGGGATGATTCAGACGAACGATTGCTCGCGCTACAGGAACGGTTTAACGCTTACGTTTCATTTTTGCTCGATGGCGAAATGGCGGAGACAAATCCCGCCGCGGCGGGCCGGCCGGCCCGGATCGAGCTGCGTTGCGCCCACATGCCCGACACGCGCGCGCTCGAGTTACTCGGCCTGATACACGATCAGCTCGCGTTCCAGGAAATAAAGATGGAAGTCGTCGTGGGAGAAACCCACGTGTAGCTGCGTGCTGCTTACCATCATCATCGGCGCCCGGAATGCTTTCGGGGTTGATCGCGAATGAGTTTCGCGTTGAGTTATCCGCCATATGCGGAGTTGGAAATTTTTGATTCCGGTCTTTTTGATTTGCTCCGGCGCCTTCGCGGTTGAATCGCGCCTGCCGTTTAGCACCGTTTTCAAGGGACAGGATCAATTCAATCGCCTGGTCGCGAAGGCCAAATCCGAAAATTGGCAGGCGTTGCCGATCGGCGAGCGGACCGCCGCCGTGGGGCTGGCCCTGGTTGGGACGCGCTACAAGCATTTTACGCTCGAGATCGATAATCGTATTGAGTCGCCCTCAGTGAATTTTCAGGGGATGGATTGCTGGACGTTTTTTGAAATCGCGCTCAGTTTTGCCCGGATG
>QHOW01000091.1 GCA_003219435.1 Verrucomicrobiota bacterium
CCATTCGAATAACGCAACCCGACCTCTCTCATCGCGGCGCCCCGACCGTGCGCTGCCGCTGAACATAACCAGTTGAAGGAAGCTTTCGGATCGCGCTTGCGCAGATGATCGCCAAGAATTTCCATCGCCGCGACAACGTCCAGTTTCGCTGCTTCGGTCAACGGTTCGCGCATCTGGTCGAACTCCGAGTCCTTGAGCGCATCGGGGCCCGACTGGACTTTGCTCAGTAACAGCTCGAGTCGCACTGTGCCAACGTCGCTCTCGGGAAAATCTTTTTGGGCGCGAACGTAATCGGCTACGGCCTGAGGCCAGTCTCGTGATTCCTCGTATTTTTCCGCCTTGAGAATCGCATTTTTTAATAGCGTCTTGCGGTCGGCGGTCAGGTCATCTGCCGACATCGCTTTTGGTGCAACGCTTGCCACTATTTCAGGGACGGGAGTGCGACTTCCCGGGACTCCGAGATGGTTGGGAGAGGCAGAAGACTGAGTTGTGGGCGGCACTTTTTCAACAGATCGCAGTTTGTAAACTGCGAAGAGGGCGATCGCGATCAGAAGTAATACTGCTCCGGACCAGCCCGCGATGCGCAGATAGTTTGCCGGCGGCGGCGATCCACTAGGGATGGGTTTATTTTCCGCAGCGGCTGGCCGCGTCTCTTCGGCTACCGTCGGGAAATCCTGTTCACTGGCGGTTGCGCCGAGCTGGAGCGACGCCAGGCATTTTTCGAGTTCGCTCCGAAGCTCGGCCGGCGTTTGCGGACGTTTCCCGGGATCCTTTTCAATCATGTGACCAACGAGTGTTCGTAGCGTTGCGGGCAACTTTTCCAGTTGATCGAGCGGCGGCGGCTTGTGCAGATGCTGACTCATTACCTGGGCGATCGATCCGCCGAACGGGGCGCGGCCCGCGAGCATGTACCAAAGAGTGACGCCCAACGAATAGATGTCGGAGCGAACGTCAATTTCCTTTTCTTCGAGCTGCTCCGGGCTGGCGAAATGCGCGGTGCCGACGAAGCCGCCCATCGAAAGCGTCGCCAGATCTTCCCCCGCCTCGCGCTTGTTTGATTTCGCGAGACCGAAATCGATCACCTTGACGAGGTAATCATCGTCTTCTTTCACCAGCATCAGGTTGGCTGGTTTGATGTCGCGATGCACGAGGTGATGTTTCGCGGCAGCGCCCAGCGCTCGCGTTACCTGCAGCGTGATTCGAAGCGCTAATGCCGGGTCGACCGGCCCGCCGCGTTTAATGAGTGACTCGACCGTTTCGCCATCGACGAACTCCATTGCGTAGAAATAAGCGTCGCCGTTCATGCCGAGATGAAACACCGAAGCGACGTTTGGATGGCGCAGCTGCGCGGCAGCGCGCGCTTCGCGCACAAAACGTTGCCGCGCGATCTCGCTCTGAAGATAGGTCGCGTTAATAACCTTCAGCGCGACGTTGATTCGCAGACTGGTATCGAACGCTTTGTAAGTGATTCCCATCGCGCCGCGTCCCAACTCGAACGCAGAACCATCCTCGCGCGTTAATACTTCGTAGTGGTCGAAACTCTGAGTCTTGGGCATCTGGCAAAGTCGCGAATATAGCGATCAGCGGTTGGTTCCCAAAACAGAATCTTGTCGGGCGCCTGTTTTCGAAATATTTAGTTCTCTACCGCCATGCCAGCCAAGCTTCGTGTTACGCCAGCTGCCGCCGAGCCCTTCGAGCTCGCAATCGGCAACACCGCCACGATTGGCCGGACAAACGGTAACACGGTTTGCCTGAGCGCGAGCCCGCGCGTTTCGCGACAGCACGCGATTATTCGTTGCCACAATGGCTATCAATATCAGCTGATTGATTTGGGCAGCCGCAATGGGACGTTAGTCAACGATCAGCGTGTGGTCACGCCCGTGACTCTGGAAAACGGCGCGCGCATCCAGGTGGCAGACAATACGATCGTTTTCGAACAAACCGAAGACGATCTCTCGAGCGCCAGCTTCGAAGTTACCATGCCCGGCTCGATGGACGGCGTGGTGGCCTCAGTTATCCAGCCCGTGGCCTTGCTGGTTTGCGACATTCGAGGGTTCAGCACAATGGCCGAAAAAATCTCCAGCTCGGACCTGGCGCAACAATTGGGCGCCTGGTTCCGGGAAGCGGGCAATCTCGTGACGAAAAGTGGCGGCACGATCGACAAGTTCATCGGCGACGCCATTCTGGCTTACTGGACTGGGTGCAAGGGAGAAGTGGACTGCGCCGGTACGCTCGAAATCGCGAAACAGATGCTGGCGCTCACCAATCCAATGAAATGGACGAATGGCGATTTGTTACGGGTCGGCGTAGCGCTACATTACGGGCGCGTAACTTGCGGCAATGTCGGGCTCGACGCTGAGCGCGATGCCACCATCATCGGTGACGCCGTGAATACCGTATTCCGATTAGAATCCCAGATGAAAGAGCTCAATCAGCGGCTGGTTCTTTCCCACGATTTTCGTGAGCGATTGACTAGCAGCGAAGGGCTGATCGATCTGGGCGAGCGGATACTGAAAGGTAAACGAAAGCCAGTCCGCGTCTACGGTCTGGCCTGAGCGAGCGGCGATTGCGATATGACGCACTCGTGACTGCGGCATAACACTCGATAATTAGCGGCGCTGTTGTGCGGATCTCCCCGCTGCGTGCGAGTGTCCGGATCGGCTCCCGATCGTATTGAGACTTCGCCGCAACTCCGCAGACTATGTACGGAAATACTGGTGACCCAGAGTAAAATATTGCCACCGAGGGAAACTCTGCGCCGAGCGCTCGAAACGCTTCCGGCGTGAAACGCCAGTAGTCGTTCGGATATCCGTGGATGGAAAGTGCATCGCCGACGGCAAAATAATTTTAATGATGACTGTTGCACTGTGCCGGAATCGGTAACGAAAAAATCGAGAACCGATCCCCGCAGTATGCATAATCACTCGCCCTCGGTATCAGCTGCACGGGTTGACTATGGCAATTTCGGATTGATTGATCAGAATCGCGCTACTTCATCCAAAAGAGATGAGAAGTAATCGCGAATTGCTTTGAGATGATCGGATTCAATCCGTCGCAGGAAGTCGAAACACGCCGACCATGCCGTCTTGTTGCCAGTTACGCGTTGTTTTCAGCCATTCCGGCGCCGGAAACCAGCCTAGAAACGCGGTTGTGGTTTAGACGGTCAGCGGAGCTCATTTCACGCTCGCTTCATCCTATTTAACGTTTCACGCCTATACCGGGGAAATGTGAAATGAACGCGCGTTTCAGAAAGCGCCACCTATGAGAACATCCGACGACGATGCATAAAACGAGAGAGAAATGAAAATGAGGCATTCATTTCACGAAAAAATCGTTCCAATTTCAGACCGTTTCATGTGTCATTTCACGGCGGCTCAACCGCAGCGAGTTTTGTTCGTCGGTTCGTTTTCCTAGGGTTGTGAACAGACAAAGATAACTGGTTTTTGGACCTCGAATCGGCAGTCGCGCCGCTGTCAGAATCCTTCGTTGAGCCGAGAGAAAGCTTTTGATTCAGACAATCATCGGTGATTGCGAGGGATAGAGAGAGATTTAGTGACGGTCGGGGTTGCGATAGCTTCCGGCGTAAAGCCTATTACGGGTTTCGCAGCTCCTAATTTGGAGCCGCTACCGATGAACGCGTCAGTGATTTGTTACACGATATATCATCACGTCCTCCTTAGCAATTTCGCTAGAGAGAAACAAAGCCGAGCGGTGGTCGATCTGATTAGCAATCCTGGACAAAGTGATTAGATACCTGACCTGGTATTTCTTCAGAGTGGGCAAGGCATCCGGTGACCCGGCGATGAGCTGCTTCCACATCAGCGTCGCCGCTTCGACCCGCGGGGTGTAGGGCACGTACGGGTTTGAAAAATAAACTGACGAAGTGGCGACGACCTTTCGAGCGGCTGGAGCGACCACGGTCAGATCAAGATTATCGCCCCTGCTTAAGAAAACATCCTCGGGCTGGGTATGTGATAAGATCCAGCGATAGGCATCGATGCGGGCTGCTCGGTATCTTGCGCCGGCTAAAGATCTGTCGCAAGCCACCAAAAAATCCCAGCGCGAGCCGTAAGCGGGCAACACGAGCGCCAGGAACAAAACAACGCTTGCCCAAATCAGGAGAGTTTCAATTTGAAAAGTGAGGTGGCTGCTGCCAGACGTCGCGGGAAAAAACGTCGACGCGATATGGCGAGACAGCCACTGGCAAACAAATACCAGGCCAAAACCAAACAGGATGTTTTCTATCGCTTTGAAGTAGAAGAGAAAATGATAGGCAGGCACAAACATTAGGTGCAAGTGTGGCATGAGGTGGAAATACGAGATTAGCTGTTGGATGTAATTCAGGGCCAATTCCACACAACAAACAGCCAACCAAGGGAAAAGTAGGCTTCTTCGAGGCCGATTGTATCGCGCCAGGATCAGAGCGACGAGCCCCGTAGCGGCGATTACGGTGAACCAGGAGAGATTTTCTCGAGCAAAGCCACCAATGTTCGCCAACTTCAGCGATGAGTACATCCAGTTACTCGGCGCGGAATTCAGGATTCTGAGATGGTAGCGGCCAAGAATCGAAAACGTAAACGGCAGGCTGACAATGAATGCAATAAGAATGATCAATCCCAGCCCTCCGACTTCCCGGGTAAAGCCAGTTGTTAGGCCACTTCTCCTTTGCCCAATCCAGCTCTTTACCGCCATGGTAACGATAACCGCGCCAAGAATGAGAGCTGGGGCTGTATGCCCGAGAAACGTGATGCCGAGCAAAAGTCCAACGGCAAAGTACCACCACAGCCCTCGCGATTCGAGGGCCTTGGCGTAAACCAGTAAACTAAAGTAAAACAGCGCTTGGACGAAATTTTCACCGTACAATAACGGAGAATAAGACGCCGAAACGTAAGAAGGCGCACCGGGTGGCATGATGGCAAAGAGAAATGCGGCTGTGCTGGCCAGCGCAATCCGGCGGTCAAACAGAAAGGCGACCAGCGCATAAAAAGCTATTGGGGCTAACAAGTTGAGGTAAGCGCCACCGCGGGCAGTGAGAGTAGCTGGCCCAACACCGGTTAAGCGCGACACATCGGCGATGATGATGGAGAGGAGCGGGTTGTACCAAATGGTTTCTCCCCGATACAGGTTATCTTCTCCGTAGCGATGATCGAGAATTGTTTGCGCCAGCCCGATATCACGGCATTGATCGACATCGATCGTCGCCACCAGATCGCCGGTGGCGCGAATGCCATAGAATAGTGCCACCGCACATAAACTCAGCAGCGCTAAGTCGAGAACGAGACTGGCTCGTAACCACAGGAGCCAGCGGAATAGATATTTTTTTTGCGTCACCGTGCAGCGCAAGAAACCTTTCGCCAAGTTACAAGACTAGTCGTTCGCCTTTGTGAAGTGCATACTCCCTTAACTTCGTTATGGTTTTCAATCTGCTTCCGTAAAAAGATCGTGCGCTCGACAGCGCCGATTGAATCCAGAATCGAATTTCGCCGGAGCGAAGCTTGCCCGCTCTTGTGTCAAAAAAATAGGTTCGACTGCCGGTGCTTCAAACACTTTCCACTGGCCATCGTGCGCCTGATTTCGATGACTGTCACGTAATATTTCTAATTATTTGCATTTGTTACAACCTGCTAACGTCGGATGGTTACGGATCATGCGCGGCAACTCTCTCTCGCGTGCGCGAGTAAAGCTATCCACTCCGAATGGTAGCAAACAAATTGTCGTAGTGCCCCATCCAATGCGCTGGATCCGTGCTCGATTGATGACAAACTCTCTCGCTAAACTTTCCGCGCGTTTTACAAATTTGGCGGTTGGCGTGGGCATCTGTGACGAATGCGTTTCGCAGCGGATCAGTTCATGGTCTTTGCGTCGGATCGGGTTTGAACTTCACTGGCTTGATTCTGCTCGTCTGAAGCTCTTATGTAGTCGCCCTTGCTGAAATATTTTTCGAGCCAGACATAAGCTATGAGAAAAAAATAACGGCTGCCCATTTCTTTAATTCTGAGCTTTGGCGTGCCAAAGCGGCGACTACGCCAGGTGATGGGAATAACCGTCCATGAATAGCCGCGGACGATAGCTTTCAGCGGCAATTCGACAGTAAGATTAAAATGAGGCGCGAGAAACGGGCGGCAGCCGTCCAACACAGTCTTGCGATAGGCTTTGAAGGCATTGGTGGTGTCATTAAGCGAGATGCGGAACAAGATGCGGATAAAGAGATTTGCCAATCGATTCAGCCGCAACTTCAACCAGGGATAATCGATCACACCAGCGCCTTTGATGAAGCGGCTGCCGAAAACACAGTCATAACCTTCATTCAATTTTTTCCAGTAACGAACCACGTCGCGGCAATCGTCCGACTCGTCGGCCATCATCATGACGACAGCGTCACCGGCCATATGATCGAATCCGCACGCAACGGCACGCCCGAACCCGTGCGGCGCGGGATTTTGCACCGGCCTCAGAGTAGGAATGCTGGTCTTGAGCGATTCGAGTATCGTCCAGGTTTCATCCGTGCTGCCATCGTCCACCACAATGATCTCATACGGCACATTGTGGAGCCGAAGTTCGACGTGGAGATGCTCGACGGTCGATGCGATGCAGTCCTCTTCATCTCGAGCCGGGATAACCACCGAGAGTAACTGCAACGGCGCTGTGCCGACAGGTGCAAGACTCATGCGCAGCCCGAAATTTCGAGCCATTCAGGATGGGCTTGAGCGTGCTGAGCGATTTCTTCAAGGATTTGCTCGACCATAACAGTGGGCCGCCAATCCCACTGACGCTTTGCTCTGGCCGGATCCAGCACGATCCAGGGAATGTCATAGCGGCGCGAACCAGAGTCGCGTCCTACGGAGTGTTTTCCAAAACGTGTGGCGCACCACGCGCTCAACTGAGCCAACGACATAGCCGAACCGGCACCGCCGGAGACGTTTTGCACGTGCTCGACTTGTCGATCGGGCGATTGCATTTGCTTCCAGACAAGTTCCGCCACATCTCGCGGATGCAGGCAGTCGCGCACTTGATGTCCTTGTCCATCAAAACCAATATATCTAAGTGGCTGCCGTCGCAGATAAGAGTTAATCCAAAAGGCAAAGATTCCTTGGTCGGGTTGGCCGAACTGACCGGCACCTGCAAGCACACCGCAACGATTGATCCAGACCGGCAGACTAAAAGCCTCGCCATACTCGAGGGCGAGTATCTCAGAAGCGAGTTTCGTGGCTCCGTAAAGCGAGAGCGGCGGTGTGGTTGAGAAGTTCTCCGCGATGCCTTCGCTCGACAAACCGACAACAGAGCAGGAATCAAGCTGAGGACAATAGGCTTGGTTTTCGATGGTGAGGGGCAGGCTGACGAGGGGCGCGATCGAATACACGCGGCTGGTGCTAAGCAGGATTAAACCTGCACTGGTCCGTTTACAGTACTCGAGCAGGTTGATTGTGCCGACCGAATTGTGCTCCATTAACTGGCGGCTGCTCGAGTCGCCGCTGACGCCGGCCAGCACACTTGCATTGGCCGCTGCGTCGATGACCCATTGAACGTTCGGTAGCACATCGAGATCACTTGGGCAGCGCACGTCGCCGTGAAAAAAGCGGACCCCCGCCGCCTTCAGCCGCGCGCGATTTTGTTCGCTGCCCGCTCGCAGGAGGTTGTCGATACCGCAAAGCTCGACCCTGGAATTAAACTCCTGGAATGTTCGCGCGAACGTGTTGCCGGTAAAACCACAGATTCCGGTGATCAGTATTTTCATTCAGATCGGAGTGGAGACCGCCAGTAGGTACGTTCGTTCGCTGGAAGAACTTATACGGATTTTCCTTGCACGAATACGAAAATTTTCACGAGAATTGCGCCGCGTTTCTCGTCGTTGGATGTTGCGTTCGCTGTAAGTGCATTCGCGATAATGGACCGGCACCCCTACGATGCGTAAGGCCATGCAGGCCGCACCGAAAATGACGTCGAAGTCGCCGAAAACGCTCTTTCGGCAGTTTGGCGGTAATTTTCCCCAGAAAAAAAGCACGCAGGCCCATCTTTAATTGCGATGTGAACGAACGCCCGCCTAATCGCACACTGCGCCCTGCCCGCAGTCGTGATTCAGTGCGTTCGGGCGGCTGTCGCTGCGTGAAGGCCGCGCGTACCCCGACAACATCGAAAGTCTAAAAACTTGTCTTGAATAAAACGGAGCGAACTCGCGAGGATGGGAAATGGAAGTGCTCGGGTTAGGTAGCTTTGGCGCTTTCGCTGTGCATAAACCATTGGCCTACACGACGCGCAAAACGAAGAGAGGGAAGTTCTAGAATGAAATAGAGAGCCCACGCCAAAAGGACGGAAATCGCGACGCAAACGACTGCCGAGATGAGCACGTTACTGGCATGAGACATTGCCGCACGGCGCAAGCAAACATACAACCCGCATCCGAGGGAGCAGATAACGAACATGCGAAACAAGTACAGAGGAAAAGAAATTTTGCCCAAAAACGCCATCGCTCGGCTTTCGAGAGCGTGATGGAGCTTGGAGGAAAATGCCACTCCTCCAACAATCAGAATAGCTGGGAGTACGGGCCAGCGGACTTTGCCGATTCTAATTCGCATTTTGCTAGCCTCCCCAGCGTCCCTGCTTATAAACGGGGCATTGCAGTCCGCATTTTCTTTGTCCTGAGCGGATTCGTTCTTTCGCTTTCGTATTTTCGAAAGAAACAGGCGCGAGTTTAACAGCGGCTGTATCGCGACGATATCTTCGGCTGATTGAATACAACGGCGAGAGCTGCGATACCTCGGATGCTTTCGAGATATACAAGCCTTCGCCCGCGATATTGCTCTAGCTCAGTAAGACTCATGAGCACGCTCCATCAGCCGCCCGTTTGGAAGCGATCAATGCTGCGAAGTTGTCGAAGGAGGCCGATGCGCGGAAACTAAAAGGCAAGGCCCGAGTATCTTGGATGCTGAAGAAACTCAACAAGGATATTCGAACCGATGAACGCCAACTCCGGAGAATTCTGGCGAAGTCTCGCGATGGAAATTAACTTCAACGATGTGACTAGACTATGCTGTAGGTGATTCAGCGCATGGCATCAGAGGGTTCTAAATACGACTAACTTCGAACGCGCTTCAGGAATCCGTCTGGCGCATAATTAGTAAATTTCTCTCGCGCCAGCTTCCTCATGGCGTACAGCCAATAAGCTTGATTATTTCTTGTTTTGATGATTACGAAGCTCGGGAAGACACGGTTCGATGTTAGATGAAAGAATCCAACAAAGTTGCCCTGATTACCGGAATCACTGGCCAGGATGGTTCATATTTATCCGAATTGCTCCTGGAGAAAGATTACACCGTGCATGGAATCGTGCGGCGCACGAGCAATCTGTTGCGATCGCGCATCGAGCATCTGCGGCGCGATGAAAAAATATACGGTCAACGATTATTTCTGCACTATGGCGATCTCTCCGATAGCACGACCTTGCGTCGAATTCTCCACGATGTATGCCCGACAGAGCTGTATCATCTCGCCGGGCAAAGCCATGTCGGCCTGAGTTTCGAAATTCCCGAATCGACATGCGAGGAGACGGGCATGGCAACGCTGCGGCTGTTAGAAATCGTGCGCGCACATCCGTTGCCCGTGAAATTTTATCATGCTTCGAGCGCGGAAATTTTTGGAGCCGCATCCGCTTCGCCGCAAACTGAGAACACCCCGCTGCGGCCGACCAGCCCATATGGTTGCGCCAAAGCGTTCGCGACACAATTGGCACGGGTTTATCGACAATCGTACGGACTGTTTGTTTGCAATGGTATTCTTTACAACCATGAGTCGCCACGCCGCGGGGAAAATTTCGTGACGCGCAAGATCGCACGCGCGGCCGCGCGGATCGCTCGAAATCGCGATGATGATCTTGTCCTCGGAAACCTGGAAAGCCGAAGAGATTGGGGCCGTGCCCAAGATTACGTGCAGGCGATGTGGTTAATGCTGCAGCACGAGACAGCCGATGATTACGTAGTGGCGACCGGAGAGGCACATTCCGTGCGTGAATTTGTCGAAGCAGCCTTCGCAGTTGTCGATCTTCCGTGGGAGAAATACGTAAAGCACGATCCTTCGTTCGATCGTCCTACCGAGCCGGTCCGCCTGGTCGGATGTGCGGAGAAGATTCGCAAAACGCTTGGTTGGAAGCCGGCTGGAAGTTTCGCACAACTCGTGCGCGAAATGGTTGACGCAGAGCTCGCTGCGATCGATTCACGCCAGTAGGACGCAATCGCTGGGCGCGCCGACTCATGTGGCGCGGCAGCGGGCTTTGAAACCTTTGCGCCAAATCCAACTGACTGCTTCGTCGCGTTGCCCGACGGCAGCAGCGCGTAATAAAAATTCGCGATGAAGTTTCGCGATATCGTCTTTTGCAGCCGGCGTCGTTGAACGCCGACCGCGGTCAGCGACTGCGACCATAGCTCACGGCATCTGACCGAGATGTCTTCTTGGAGTTTCACGGGAAAGCAATTCCATGTCCGCGTCAACCATGATGCGGACGAGCTCGCGAAAACGCACTTTCGGTTCCCAACCGAGAATCTTTTTCGCTTTTGAGGGGTCACCGACCAGGAGATCTACTTCCGCCGGACGCTCATAACGCGGGTCGTGTTTGACAAATTCCTTCCAATCGAGATCGACATGTGAAAAGGCCGTTTCGACAAACTCACGCACGGTGTGCGTTTCGCCGGTGGCGAGGACAAAATCATCCCCTTCTCCATGCTGAAGGATGCGCCACATCCCTTCCACGTACTCAGGTGCATATCCCCAATCTCGTTTTGCATCGAGGGTTCCGAGAAACAATTCCTTTTGCAGGCCGTGTTTGATCGCGGCGACGGCGCGCGAAACTTTGCGGGTGACGAAAGTTTCGCCGCGACGCGGGCTTTCGTGATTGAACAAAATGCCATTGCTCGCGCAAAGGCCATAGCTCTCGCGGTAGTTTACCGTCGCCCAATAGGCGAACATCTTCGCCACACCATATGGGCTGCGCGGCCAGAACGGCGTCTTCTCGGTTTGCGGTACTTGCTGCGCCTTGCCAAACATTTCGCTGCTTGATGCCTGATAGAAACGGGAACGCAACCCCACTTCTCGAATCGCTTCCAAAATGCGGATCGTTCCCACGCCAGTGACGTCGGCAGTGTACTCGGGGATGTCGAAGCTTACTCGCACGTGGCTCTGCGCGCCCAGATGATAAATTTCGTCCGGCTTCAAATCGTAAAGAAGCTTCACCAAATTCACCGAGTCGCTGAGGTCTCCATAGTGCAGAAACATTCGGACGCCGTTGATGTGTGGATCGGCATAAAGGTGGTCGATGCGCGAAGTGTTGAATGTGCTCGCGCGGCGAATAATCCCGTGCACTTCGTAGCCTTTCTCAAGAAGCAGATCGGCGAGATAACTGCCATCCTGTCCAGTAATTCCGGTAATGAGAGCCTTCGTCATGAGCCGCGTCTCGCTTTAAGGCAAACGATATGCACGAGCAAACGATTTAGTTGTAGCCGCAGGCCCTGACCGCGGTCAGCTTTCCGGCGGCGTCACCATCAATCGGGCGAGCACGGCGCGTTGCGCAGCGATCAATTCGGCGATGCCTTTGCGGCCGAGCACCAGCATTTCGTCCAGTTGTGACTGCGAAAAAGTTGATTCTTCACCGGACCCCTGTACTTCCACGAACTCGCCGTCCTCGGTCGCCACGAGATTGAAATCGACGGCAACGAGTTTGTCTTCTTCGTAGTTCAGATCGAGAATTTCATTGCCATCGAGAACGCCGGCGCTGACTGCGGCGACTAATTTCTGGACCGGAGGCGCGCCGAGCTTTTTTTTCCTTGCAAGTTTCCGGCAGGCGACCGCCAGGGCCAGGCTCGCCCCGGTAATCGCGGCCGTGCGGGTGCCGCCATCTGCTTGCAAGACATCGCAATCAATCCAGATCGTCCGCGGCCCAAGTTTTTCAAGATCGACAACCGCACGCAGGGATCGACCGATTAGCCGTTGAATCTCCGCGCTGCGTCCGTCGATTCGGCCTTTTGCCACATCGCGCGGTTTTCGTGTCTGCGTCGAATATGGCAACATCGGCGCCGTATTCCGTTTCCACTTTGAAATCGTCGGGGGACGTATTCGGGTTCCCATGATAGCTCGGCGGCAATCCCTGCCGTGTCCTGGTCAAGCGCCCAACGACAATAGGAACCGTGTAAAATAAGCGGCCGCCAGGTTTCAGAACGCGGTGCGATTCTCTTAACGCTGCCCTCGAATCGGGAACGTGTTCCAACGTGTCGGAATGGATGATGATGTCGATCGAAGCACTCGCAAAACTCACGGATTCATCTCGATCACGGTAAGTTGCCGGATCGCTGAATTCCTGGCGCAAAGGTGCTCGAGGCTGCCATCAAACCCGAACGCCCTTGTTACGGCTGCAGCCAGCGTCATCGATCGTAGATTATTTTTGCAAGACACGCAGGAGAATCCCTGTTGAAGATTGATGTAATCGACCTCGCCGGGTGACAGCTTCCAGTCATCAAGCAGCTCCGGCCATAAGATCGTCTCCGCGGTGAATTGGCGCCTGCCGCATGCTGGGCACACTTCCAAGAGCGAACTCGGCATTTAGGAAACGTGCCTGCGCTTAAACGTGGCCTTGACCGTGCAACTACATCTTGCGATCGGGGGCAATATCAAAGCGCGCGTTCCATGTAAGCGATCTGGTCTTGAACCAGGTCGCATCGAATTCTGCTTTCGCGAAAAGTGCCCATGTTTGCCTCGGATGTTTCCAATCCAGGATCTCAAATCCCAGATTCGCTTTGGCGGCGATTCGTTCTAATGTCTCTGGTTTGAAACTCACACAATCAGGATAAACCCAGCCCGTAAGGGTTGAATCATCAGCACTCGGCAAGAAGGTGGCGACGAGAGCGCCACCGCGGGTCAGACAGTGCGATATCCCGAAAAGCCATTCGGTAATCAGGTCAAGCCCGCAATGACTGAAGATGGATTGAGCTAGCGCGAAATCGACTGAGATCTTTGCCTCAATGAGCGGCTTAGGTGAATCAGAGAAGAAAAACTTCGGGCGTTTGATTTGCACCAGCGCTTCACCGGTCTCTCTTTTGATGCCTTCCGTTACTAACCATTCGTTAGGCTCGATTCCGATATATTTGTCCTTGTTCAGGTAGGGAATTAGTAGTCGTCCGATGCGAAGCGAGCCGCACCCCACATCAAGTAACGAGTGGTGCTGCCGCAGGCCGAGCGTCGTCAGAAGATTGAACGTCATGGCCGCAATCAAATCGTAATCTTCTGGCGGGCCGACGTAAGCCCGATAATGATCGTCGCCAGGTCGGAGACCTAAACCGAGACTCTCGGAGTCGTCTGAGTGATCTACCATTGACGTTTCAGGACGCTACCGTGGAAGTTCGTTAGCGCGTCTGCAGGTCTCTCTGGAAACCCCGTCACTTCGCGCGACTCATCGAACTGATAAATACGCTTGCGCGGACGCCGCCGAAAAGAAAACGACCGAAGCTTATCACCATCAAGGGCGTCTTTCGCGCCCGGCACACTGCAGGCGTGCACAGCCTTGGCATAGAGGGCGTCCCTCGTTGTGCACTCCAAAGCCGCGCAATTCGTGAGCTCTTGTGGATCTCGGATCCGACTGAATAATTGTTCGCGGCCACCGTTCGCCATAAAGATGTATTTCCACTCATCGGTCACGATCATGACTTTGAAAAACTCCGATCCCGGAGTCTCCGTCATCCCAGCGAGAAAACGGCGCGGCTCGGCTTCGCCTCGCAAGATGCCGAGAACATCAACCCCTTCGCGTAGCTCCGCTGCACCTCCCGCTTGCGTGGCAATTCCAAAGAGATCTGACAAACTGATTATTTCCGGCCTAACGACTCCGGCGGGCAATTGCGCCGGCCAACTGATGAGGAAGGGGATTCGGCACGAGGGATCGAAGAAATTTTGTTTTTGCCAGCCGTGGTGATCGCCTAACAAATCGCCGTGATCGGAAAAGAAACAGATCAAGGTGTTATTTGAGTTGGGACTTGCCTCAACCGCATCGAGCACTTTGCCGACACAAAAGTCGATGTATGAAATTTCACCGTAATATCGGGCCTTCACGATTCTAGCCAGCTGCGTGTTGAGCGCGTCCGCCCAAATCGCGTGCCGCATATAGGGAATTTCCTCATCCATGTGATCTTGCTCGATGCTGGCTGAAACTGGTTCCGGCATTTGCTCGGGATCGTACATCCGATTAAATGGAATCGGCGGCGCGAGTGGCGGATGCGGACCGACGAGCGAGAGGAAGCCAAAGTAAGGACGGCTGTCATTGGAACCTGCGATCTGCTCGACGACGCGATCAGTCGCCCACCACTCAACTCCTAGCTCCGCTGGTAAGGGGCTTCTTTGTGGCACGTAATACATTTCGGTTCGCTCGCCCATCGGTTGTTCCAGAAAATCAAATTCCGGGTGTTCTCGTGCCAGCCACGAAGCGTAATCGTCGCCCTTGCGTGTCACCGCAGTGTAAGTTTCCTCGCTGCGAGCAAAAATTTCAAACCCGAGATCCTCGTTCCACGGCGCAGTGTGAAATTTGCCGACGCCAAATGTTCGATAACCTAACCGCGACATCGTTCGACCAAGGTAAGCTCCACAGCGCTCTTCCATTTCTTTGGGCTGACCCGCGGCAGGTCTTGGCGGCGCGTTACTAAAAACGCGAGTCGTCGGCGGCTCGCAACCGGTCCGAATCGTATATCGGGCTGCGACACAGACCGGGCAGCTCGCGTACGCTTGGGTAAATGTAACGCCGCGTCGTACCAACCCATCCAGATTAGGAGTGTAGATATCCGGGTTCCCAAGAGCAGCAATCGTGTCAAACCGCTGCTGGTCGGTCATGATGAACAAGATGTTAGGACGGTCTGAGGGCATTTTTCAGTTGGAGACGGATAGTGGGCACGACTTTCCAGGATCGCATCCCGTTAATCGTGCAAAAGCTTCGCGATATTTTGCCGAAGTCTTTCTGATGACATTCTGCGGCAACGAAGGCGCCGCCATTTCAGCCCAATCGAGCATCTCGCGATAATCGCGTGTGAAAGCCGAATTCAAATCTGTCGCGACAAATGGCAGCGTATCCCCCGGATTAAAAACTTCGCGCATTTTGCCGCTGCGTCAGCCATCGCGGCAAACATAATTGACGATTATCGTCACTGAATCCCGGCCGGCCTCGTTGTAAAACAACATACAAGCATGATTGGCCTGCGTTGGCGACCACAAGGGTCACTCCATCGGTCAGATCATATTGCCAATAGAATTTCATTTATCCCGATGATTTTCAGTCGGTAATCAATCTTACCTAATCGCTTGAAAAGACCAATGCGTTGTTCGCTGCCAGAACTGCGGGCTTCCTCCGAACGCTTTCGGAGTTGAAACATTCGAAGCTAATAAAGCTCTGCCTGATCTCGCTTTAAAGCCAGCGATCAAATCCCGCAGCAGGTAACCTTCGGACGCTCGCCGAGGAATTGCATTTGCGAACGCGAACGTTCAACGTTTGGCGTCGAACGTCCAGTAAAAACCGGGAGTCATCAGTGCAGATCGAAGCAGCGCTGAATGTCGTAAACCGCGTAGCCGTCGGACTCGAATGACGAGCGATCGCGAAACTCGGCGGGCCAGACGTTGGGATCGCCTGGATGAACCACGTACCAGCGAATGCCAGTTTCGCGGACACTGCGCTGCAAGTCCGGAATGTTTGTCGCCTGCTGCAGACTTTCCAGCTTCCGTAGCTGCTCCTGGTAAGGAGACTCTCGGAAAGCCTTGCTGGCGCTAGTCCAGACATCAAGTCTGGCTGCAAAAGAGGGCCGTTCGGCCAGACCCGCCAGGATAAGGACTTGGTCCAAATGCGAGTCTTGAGCGACGGCGTTGGCAGGAAGCTGGCTGCGGATGTAGTGGGCGCAGTCGATCAGGCCGCGATCCACGCGCAAGCTGGAAAACTCATCTGCTCCTGCCCACCTTCCGCGCTGTAGCCCGGATCCATAATACAAAGGAACCCATATTAACGCGATGATACTAACAACCATCGCCCTGGTCCACAGCCGTGGACGATCCTCCGCCACCATGAGAAAAAGACGTCCTGCAGCAAGCGACCCTACCAGCCAATACACCCACACGAACGGGTGCTGCATGAATTCGTACGCATTATCCGATGTTCCATTTCTACCCAAACAAAAAGCCATCAGGAAAAGAATGACTATCGCGGCTACCGATATCCCCTCCGATACCCGCCACGTTTTCCGCCAGGCCGTGAAAAGCCAAACAATTGGAGCGACGACCGCGAAAACCCCCAGAGCATTAACCCAAAGTAAACCGAAGGCTTCCGCCAGGTGAGAAGGAAACGGCTGCCCGGCGCTGAAAACCTGATACCAACGCTCAACACGCGTACCTCTGGCCAGGTTTGCCAATATTTTCCAATACCAATCACTCCCGGAGAAATCTAGGCGCACACTCGGCCCGACATAAAAGCGGTTCGTCAACGGGAGGAGGCCTATCCCCGCCGCGGCACAACCGGCGAGCACGAGCCATTGCCAGCGTCTGCGCGGCGGCCAGACTACAACGGCAAAAGAAAACAGCAGTGGAAATGCCGCCGCGAAGACCTGAACCTTGAAGAGAGACACGAGCCCACCTACGACCGCCCCTGATGCTATCCAGACGCGCCGCCGTTCGCGCGCCCCTTTGATGATAAGTATCAGTGCTGTTCCAGCAAACGCCACGCCGTAAAGACCTGCAGGAGAAACGTGTTGGAGCCAATAGTAACCGTAGGCGGGATGGGCGAGGTTTAACAACCAGGCGTCAGGTATTAGGGAGGTAGCCATGAGGGCCGCAAGTCCCGCCCCTTGATTCCACATTGCGCGGCCCAGGGCATAGCTGGCCAATCCCGTAAGGAATGACCCGAATGGCGCCCAGAAGCCTACGACTGTTTCATAAGCCCTGACATGTCCTACCTTAGCTAAACACGATGGCAGTGAGTAGCTGCCGTAATGGTAGAAGATTGCGGGAAAGCCTTTCCACTCATAGTTACCAACTTGAGCCAAAGTTTCGGACCCCAAGCTGCGCGCAACGATAGTTGCGTGGAGGAAAAAATCCGACCACGGCTTGAACACGATTGCGTCTTTGACCGTCTTCGTGGGCAAAATGAGATCTTGAGACCAGCCGGTTGCTGCAACAAGGCTCACGATCACGCTTAGCAGCCCCAGAGCAGAAAGCCGGCCACGCGGGCGATGTGGCAGAAGCTTCGGGATGCCCGCGACGGCGACCAGAAGCACAATCAGCAGAAGCCACAGTGAGAGTGGCACGAAGACCTTCCAGGCCATCCCCGCGACACAGACAACGGCAACCCCTAAGAGGAAATCGAGTGCGAAAAAGGATGGCAACCGCAGCACTGCTGTGACGATGCCACCGGCTCTGAGCAGAAGCCACGGCAGCACTGCAAGAAACACTACGGAACGCGGGCTAAAGCTCCCACTGGCAAGTGTTATCCAGACGCTAAGGAAGGCCGAAATCGCAACGCACGCTAGCAAGCCGCATGTATCGAACCCGTGTGCGGGTTGCTGCTTTTGTTCCGCCCTCTTGGTTAGTTGCTCAATTTCACCCATCGCGCTCCTTGAAGTTTCGGGTCTAACTCTCTGGCTCAGGCTTCCTGGCAATGAAACGCGCGCACGGCGTCAATCACCTGGGCCTGTTCCGAACTGCTCATTCCGGTGAAAAATGCAAGACGCACCAGGCGATCTGCCAAATCTTCCGTGACGGGACAATCGCCCTGGCGTCCGCCAAACCGCAATCCCATCGGCGACAAATGCAGCGGCAGATAATGAAACACAGCCAAAATTCCAAGTCCTGCAAGATGCGAGATCAACGCCTGCCGCGCTTCGAATGAGGGCATGATCAAATAAAACATGTGGTAGCTTTGATCGCATTCAGGGGGGACAACCGGTAGGCGAACACCGTTCGTTTTGGCCCAGGAAGCCAACTCGCGCGCGTAGGTTTGCCAGATTTGACGCCGCATTGACTGAATCTGCTCGCGGTGTTCAAGCTGTGCGCAGAGGAAAGCCGCCAGCAGGTCTGAAGGCAGATAGCTCGATCCGACATCGATCCAGGTATATTTGTCAATCTCGCCGCGGAAAAACCGGCTCCGATCGGTTCCCTTTTCCCGAAGAACTTCGGCCCGCTGATTAAATTGTTCGTCGTTGATCAGAAGGGCACCGCCTTCTCCGCACGAGAAATTCTTTGTCTCGTGAAAACTGAGAGCTGCGAGCGGCCCAAGCGTGCCGAGATAGTGTCCGCGGTATCTTCCATAAAGACCATGCGCGTTATCCTCGACCACTGCGATCTGATGTCGGTGTGCGATCGCCATGATCGTGTCCATTTCGCATCCGACACCTGCATAATGCACAAGAAAAATCGCTTTTGTGTGCGCGGTAATGCGTTGCTCGATTTGGCTTTCATCAATGTTCAGCGTGTCCGCCCGAATATCCACGAAGACAGGCTTGGCACCGCGTAAGACGAACGCATTTGTCGCAGAGGGAAACGTGAACGAGGGAATGATGACTTCGTCTCCGGGCCCGATGTTTAAGAGGAGCGCAGCCATTTCCAGCGCGTGCGTGCAGGACGTCGTCAGGAGCGCCTTCTGAATCCCAAGCGATTGTTCGAGGAGGAGGTGGCATTGCGCGGTGAAGCTGCCGTCGCCGGAAAATTTCGGGGCCGCGATGGCGACGCGAATGTAATCAAGTTCATCTCCCGTCGCGTATGGTCGATTGAAAGGAATGCGGATCATTGTTCAGTCGCTGGCCTTTTTGCAAGAATCACAGACCGTCACTTTTCGCATTCCAGAACGACAGTCACGTACGGGATGCGCATTGGTTTCGTGTCCACGGATGCTTTGACATTTCTAAAAACCTTCTCCGCAAGCTCGCGGTACTGCTGCTCGGTTCGGATATTCCGGCCCCGATCATGAGACATAATGTACTTGGAAAACGCGCCGTGGTTCGGGACCCAACATGGATCATGCGACACAAATCGGCCTCCATTCTTTAGCGCGTCATAAGCGAACTGAATACAATCCGCGGCATCCTCATCGTCCAGGTGATGTAAGACACTGACTGCTGTCACAATATCGGCATTCTTAAATCGCAAGTCGCCGCGAAGGGAGTGTGTGTCGCCAACTACGAAAGTCCCCTTGCTGCCGTACGTGCGCTTGGCAGCAGCAATGTAATCGGGATTGATGTCGAATCCGACATACTGGACGTCCGGAAGGCACTGTAGAGCCTGCGCCGGCCCACACCCGATGTCGATCACCTTGTCGCCGGCCTTGGCCCGAACGTGGTTCTGCACAATCCTGCGACGCCCCGCATTTCCTCCAACGGCAGCTTGAAACACGTTATATAGCAATGGGACTTTCAACCAGCGCGATAATCCAGAGTCACTCTGCATGTTGGGATCAATTCGCGTTGCTGCGTCTGGTTAAGTGTGCGCGTTTCATTTCGTTGTCAGGGCTGAAGCCACTTATGAAAGTAATGTCTTGCCCCGGAGATTCTTCAACCGAGTTTGTGCAGCGTGTGCTGGGCTGGATGATTGGTGACGTGTGCTGGCCCGATGAGATATTCCGCGAAACCACGTGCGATGGCCATGCCTTCGAGGGTGAGAGCCGTCCTTGACCCACGCGTTGCGACAAATGCCAGATCAACCCTTGGCGACGATCGAGCGACAGCAAGATTAAGTAAAACATGTGATAACTCTGCTCGCACTCGGGTGGAATCGTCGAAAGTCGCACCCCATTGTCCGTAGCCCAATCGCTTAATCCTCGCACGTAATTTTCCCAGACCTGTTGAAATGCCGATTGAATTTAGTCCCGATATTATCGGCGCATATGCCGCGGGTATTCATCGATCTTGCTCCAAAGGAAGGAATGCTGCGAAACGGTTAGAAGAATACCACCCCATTGGCGCACTGCCCAGTACACTTGCGAGAAGGACTAATTCGTCATCCCCCATGTGTTCCAGTACGTCAAAAGCGCCGATCACATCAAACTGATTTTCGAAAGGTATCTGGCGCGCGTCCATTTGGAATAGATCTACACCAGGCACTCGATCGGCGGCCAGGCGCAAACCCACTGAGGAAACTTCGCCGCCCCCCAAGGTAAGCCGGCGCAGCGCTTTCCCGATACCGACCAGGACGAAATCGGTTCCGCAACCAATTTCAAAAAAATTGTCGCGTCTGGAAAATAGTGTTCGAGGGCCCAGCAAAGCAAACGATTGCGGGAACGAAATCAGAAACTCCAGGGTTCCAGTTCGGCAAGTCTGCCGAAAGAACTCGCGTCGAATCCTTCGCTCTTTTCGGCCAGTTGTGGAGCGAAAGCCAAATGGCCGCCGAGCCATTTCGGTTCGTAAAGGCAAGACGGACACTGCCAGGTCGCACCATCGAATATTTGCCGCAGTTACACCGAGTCTCATCAGAGCTTGTCATTAGTTCCCGTCTTCATCTTTAAGTCATCTCACAAATACCGATCGCAGGGTTGTAGCCGCGCCTCTGTGAGGCGCGTGCGCACGGCACACAGCGCCGTGGCTACAGCAGCTTGGCATTTATGAGATGACTTATTATCACGTCCTAGCCGATTGTAATGTCAGCGCGGATGGCGACTAGTTGGCGAGTTAGCTTGCTTCCCATCTAAAATCCTTTAAGGCGGCTACAACTCGCATCTGCTCCGCTTCAGTGAGGTCGTTATAGAATGGCAAGCGGACTAAGCGGTTGCTTACCTCTTCGGTTACGGGACAGTCACCCTTTTTCCCACCGAATTTCCGGCCCATGCGTGAGAAGTGGAGAGGCAGGTAATGAAAAACGCTACTGATTTCACGAGTGTTCAAATAAGCGATGAGTGCCTGACGCGCCTGAAGTGAAGGCAACACTAGGTAAAACATGTGGTACGGTTGCTCGCACTGCGATGGCACTGTTGGGATCTGCACACGGCGAGCGGCCGCCCAATCCCTGAGGTTCTCCTCGTAATACTTCCAAATCCGCTTCCGTTTTGACTGAATAATCTCGCGAGTTTCCAGTTGAGCGTAGAGGAAAGCCGCGAGAATATCCGACGGCAAGTAACTCGAGCCGATGTCCAGCCAGGTATATTTGTCTACCTGGCCACGAAAAAAACGGCTGCGGTTGGTCCCCTTTTCCCGAACGATCTCGGCGCGCTCGATATACTGAGGGTCGTTAATCAACAAAGCGCCGCCTTCGCCACAGGTAAAATTCTTACTTTCGTGAAAGCTCAACGTAGCTAGACAACCGAAAGTACCCAGATGCTTGCCCCTGTACTTTCCAAACAACCCGTGGGCGTTATCTTCGACTACGGGAACGCCGTGTCGCCCAGCCACCTCCAGAATGGTATCCATCTCGCATGCAACGCCAGCGTAGTGGACTACCAAGATGGCCTTTGTCCGAGACGTAATTAGACAGTCCAGCAGTTTTTCGTCCAGATTCAGAGTGTCCCGCCTTATATCTATGAAGACGGGCCGAGCGCCCCGCAGGACAAAGGCATTAACGGTGGAAACGAAGGTGAACGAAGGCGCAATCACCTCATCGCCCGGTTTGATGTCGAGGAGTAACGCCGCCATTTCGAGTGCGTGCGTACAAGACGTGGTGAGCAGTGCTTTGGGAGTGCCAAGCTCCTTCTCAAGCAGAGCATGGCATTTTTTGGTAAACGCACCGTCTCCAGAAATCTGGCAGTTAGCGATCGCTTGTTGAATAAACTCAAGCTCTCTTCCGGAGAAGTATGGGTGGTTGAAGGGAATGTTGGAGGGACGGCTCACTCTGCAAGAAGTCCGACGACTGATATGTTTAATTTTATTGTGCTAGCTACCAATGATTCCATTTATCACCCGCCCAGCTCCCGGACCTTTCGCCAAGGTCACGATCTCGTGAAAAAGAATACGCTCAAGCCTGGTACGAGCACAAAGCAAAGCTGATGAAAGGACAGGCATAGCTTAACGCAAATCAGTTATTTGTCACCATCCCAGGGAAACTCTCCCAGAGGTTCAAAGATTCGACCTCTCTTCATCCACCGCATACGATGTTCTCACCGGAGTAGCCAGTTTGGGGTCTCACATATCCTACCCCGGTGCAACTGAAGACACTTTTCGAAAAACGAAAATGTGCGTTGTGACCAGAGGCCAGCGAGTATTCCACGCCCTCCACCCCAGCTTGTTTACTAACTCCAGCGAAACCTGAATTAGACCGAGGATCCCGCCAAGACGACCCTGGGGAGCAGGACGAATCTCCACAATCTCAAATCCATGTCGCGCAATCATCTGTTTTGTGCCTTCAATCGAGAAGAGCACCGTATGCCATGGCGCGGTAAGCGCCCCAGCCAGATCGGGCAAAGGTTTGCGCTTGTTGCCAAAACGAAAAAGATTGCCGACCAGCCTGAAGGTTGCCGCGGTTGGGTGCAGCGTTACGAGAAGCCCGTCATCTTTGAGCAGCCTGTGCACTGCCGACAAGACGGCGGCATGGTTAACCAAGTGTTCGAAAACAGCCGACATTGTGAGTGCCGAGACTTGACCTTCAAATTCTCTCAACGTGTTAAGATCGCCCTGTTGGATGGGTAAGCCACGCTGCTGGGCATACGCCACCTGATCCCGTGAGATCTCAACGCCCCGAGCGTCGAATCCCCGTTGAATCATCGCATTCACGAGATGACCCCAACCAGCGCCGAAATCAACGACCATGCCATTCACCCGGTAATCTGTCAGTACCTGAATAATGCTTGCACGGTATGTTCGTGAAACATTCCGCCACTTTTCTGGATCCGAAAACTCCTTGGTCTGCTTGTACGCAACATATTCTGTTTGATAGGCTCGCCCCATCTCTGCTTCGTCCGGCATCGGAGAAAGTTGAATGGTCCCGCAAACCAAGCAGCGCATAAATGTATACGTTGAATAAGGACCGAAGAGTGTGAGTGGGCCTTGGCATACGATACAAGCCGTTGTTTGTGTCATCCGCGCCGCACTGTAAATCTTTTTTCCCACTTTCAACTCCACGTTTCTTAACTCGTCTGCTTTCTCAAAAGGAATAACCGTTGTTCTCCAACCAGTCTGTCATGATGGCTAGCCGCCAGCACTACAGCTCTATCTCGTCGCTTTTCTTGTCCCAAAACGTCACTCGCTGCGGAACGTACACTTCTCGTTCTTCTGTATCTTTCATGATTACGGCCCCAGCGCCAATCAGCGTGCGCGGCGCGATCTTGATCGAGTTGCGCAACGTGGCGTTTACGCCGATGAAACAATATTCACCAACGTCCACGTGACCCGAGACGACTATATGCGAAGCGAGAAACACGTGATCGTGGATCACAGAATCATGGGGATAGGCATAGCTCAGTTCGAACTTCGTCAGTGCCGGCATCCAACAAAGAAAGGCGAGGAAACCGGCGAACAGTCCGCCGATTATCGAGGGGTTAAAAACTAAACGAAGCAAAAACAATGCTCTTTCCCGGAATGACCGTGGAAAGACGCCCGCTTTGGCCACCTGCCATTTCAGGATCAATTGCCCGCAAACTGTGAGAACGATTACGGCAAAGATGTGTACGAAGTCGAAAAGTGATTTGTGATTAATTGCCCGGTTCACCTGTCCGTTTGTTGGGTGCAGTTTCTTTTTCTCTCTTTAGACAATTATATTATTCTTCTTTCTTCCTGTGAGGAATTCAATAGCAATCATGTATCTTTGTTCATCAGAATCCAATCGGGCCAGGCTCGTTCGGCAGAGTTGTTGGCCGAGCGAGCGCCGCTGGCCCAATTTTACGGAGGACTGGCGTCCTGGACAGCCGACAGATTGTTTGGCGAGCCTGGGGAGGAGGAGAACGGTCGAATCCGTGAGTTGCAGGAAAAAGACGAAATGAGCGACGACGAAATGAAATGGTTAAAAAAAGCGCGCCTTTTCGAGCTGCCACGCCGTACCTATGGCTGGATGGTCAGTCATGCTGCGGTCCCCTATGCGGAATGCTTGCGCGGCTCGCGGTATCGAGTTTATTTCAGCGCGCGCGATCGATACAATCGGTCCCGAACGGGATTTTTCGATTTCGATCTACAGCATCCGGAAAAAATTCTAAGTATCAGTAAGAACCCTATTTTAGACCTCGGAAGATTAGGAGCTTTTGACGATTCGGGTGCCATGCTTTCTTGGATCACAAATTACGAGAACAAGAAATATTTTTACTATTTCGGATGGAACTTGGGCGTCACAGTTCCTTTCCGAAATGCCATCGGCCTTGCTGTCTTTCAAGGCGGAGGTCAAACGGCGCGCAAGGTCTCCGAGGGCCCTATTCTCGACAGAGACATCCACGACCCATATTTCGTTTCCAATCCCTGCGTGCTTATCGATGGCGGAATTTGGCGAATGTGGTACGTCTCCTACTGGTACCATATCCGTTATGCGGAATCCGCCGACGGAATCAACTGGAGAAGAACGGGAATCGTCTGCATTGATTTTATC
Organism: Verrucomicrobiota bacterium; assembly: GCA_003219435.1. GTDB lineage: Bacteria > Verrucomicrobiota > Verrucomicrobiia > Chthoniobacterales > UBA10450 > Udaeobacter. The sequence continues at coordinate 24,484 of QHOW01000091.1, forward strand.
ACAAGAAACGAACATGCCATTTCAAGGCCTTGCGTCATAAAGGAAAACAACGGGTATAAAATGTGGTACTCCTATCGCGGAAACAATTATCGCATCGGTTATGCCGAATCCTCGGATGGGCTGCACTGGACAAGAAAGGACAGCGAAGCCGGAATCCGTGTGTCTCGGTCCGGCTGGGATTCCAAAATGATCGAGTACCCTTTCGTGTTTGATCATCAGGGAAGCCGTTATCTTCTTTATAACGGTAATAACTACGGAGAGACCGGTGTCGGGCTGGCCCTTCTCGCATGATGATCCATACGATTACTCGCAAGGACTTGTTGGATTTGGTGTATCGCCGCAAGGAAGAGTTCCTCGCATCGATTCGCCGGAGTTATGCGTACATCGTCCGATCTTATTACGGGCGAGAGAAGGTATTGGCCTTCAATGAATTTCTTAAAAAAATACGCCACGCATCCGAACCGTCCTGGTACCCTTGTTTGGATGGGTGTCCTGATTACCACCGTATCAATGACGAGTATCCAAAATCTTATGTCCGGGCGAGGATGCATTCCTATTACTTTCATCGCTGGAATCCAAACAGGGGTGTTTTTCAGGACTTCAAGGAAGTTTTTGAAATAAAAAATGTGCTGTCCGGGACAGACAAGGACGCTCATTATGACAATGTTCCTTCGGACGGTGTTATTTCACGCGTTGTGAGCCATCAATATCCGCGCGGCGGGGGTACTTAGCAGAGCATGTTGACCCGGTGAATCCTTTTTCGCTGATTCAAACCATCATCCAAGCGTCGGATCACGGCGTCGATTATCAGGAAGGGGGCCTGTACATCCGCGAGACGGAAACGTCGGAACCTATTTTCCTGGACGCTTACTATACAATGGGCGACATGATCATAGCTTCGCCCGACGTGCGGCATGCCGTGGCGCGGATCGATCCAAACATACCTCTGGATTGGTCTAAAGAAGATGGCCGTAGGATGATACTACCTGTCATCATCCGCTCCGATTACAACATGGACCCCAAGACAAAGCCGAGGAGCGTCGGATGATCAGGCTAAGCATCGTCTCGACGCTCTACCAGTCGGAGTCTTACCTCGAGCAGTTCCATCGCCGGGTCGTCGCTGCAGCCGAGCAGATCACGCCGGACCTCGAGTTCGTGCTCGTCGACGACGGCTCGCCCGACGAGTCGGTGCGCGTGGCGCGCGGGTTGATCGCGCGCGACAACCGCGTTCGCTTGGTGCGGCTGTCGAGGAATTACGGCCACTTCCACGCGATCATGACAGGACTTTGTCATGCGCGAGGCGAGCTGATCTTCCTCATAGACTCCGACCTCGAGGAGTCCCCGGAGGCGCTCGGCACGTTCTTCCAGCGGATGCAGCAGGCCAGCCACGATGACCCGATCGACGTCGTCTACGGTGTGCAGGCGCGCCGAAAAGGACGACTTCTCGAGCGTAGTTTCGGCGCGTTCTTCTACTCGCTCTTCAACCGTCTCTCGGGTGTGAAAGTCCCGCGCAATGCTCTCGTAGCGCGGTTGATGACTCGCCGATACGTAAACGCTCTGCTGCGTCACCGCGAACGCGAGTTGTTCATGCTCGGAGTGATGGCCCAGGTCGGATTCCGGCAGGAACCGGTTGTGGTCGAGAAATCCGACACGGCGCCAACGACCTACACGTTGCGGAAAAAGATCTCGTTGGCCTTGAAGTCGATGGCTGCCTTCAGCGACAAGCCACTGACCGCGATCTTTCTACTCGGTTTGGGAATCAGTTTTGTCGCCGCCCTTGGCATGATCTTCCTCTTTATCACCTCGGTCGTCGCCTCATGGCACTACCTCGTCGGCTGGCCATCGCTCACGCTGCTCATCTCCTTCTTCGGCGGAATGATTCTGGTGTCGATCGGCACGGTCGGCTTCTACCTCGGTCGCGTGTTCGTGGAGGTGAAGGATCGTCCGGTGATCGTAATGCAGGTCGAAGAAACGGCCACGACAGGAACTAGCAGCCCCGATACTCTGACCGGAAGCGTGGGCGTGCCCCGACGAGCAATGCCCGAAACCATGCCGGATGACCATGTCAGCATCGTCACGCGATTCCTGCGGGTACTCGAGAGCAGGCTAGAAGTGCGCGGCGTGATCCACGTCGGAGCGCACCAGGGGCAGGAGGTCGACCAATATCTCGCGCATGGTTGCAAACGGATCGTGCTCGTGGAGCCGAATCCAGACGCGTGCCGCATCCTACGTGAGCGCTCCAAATCGCGACCGGAGGTACAAGTGATCGAGGCCGCCGCGCTCGACGAGTGCGGCACGGCGACGCTTCGAATCCACACGAGCCGAACCGGCAGCACCGAGCCGGCGAGTGTGCTCGAGCTGAAGCGCTTCAAGGAGATCGTGCCTACGCTGGAAACGCCGAGAACTATTGAGGTGAACGCGGATCGGCTCGACTCGCTGCTCGAGCGCTCCGGGATCGACAGCGCCGATTTCCAATTGCTGAATGTTGATGTTCAGGGTGCTGAGCTGCACGTATTACGCGGGGCCGAGCGAACGCTCGCGTCGGTCGCGGCGGTACTCGTGGAAGTCCACGTCGTGGAGCTCTATAACGGCGGCGCGAGCGAGCGGGAGGTCGACGAGTTTCTGACAGAGCGCGGCTTCGAGCGTGCCGACGTCGCCTACCACGAGCTCTACGACGAGCGCGGCACGTTCCCGGCGTGGGCCGAAGCGCTGTACGTTCGCTCCCATTGAGCAGGACGTGATCGTCGAGTCGAGCTATATCCTGTGGAAAGGCTGCTTCGGCTGATCAGCTGTCCGACCGCGACAAAAACGGATGTCTTGCCGCGCGGATTCGTATCGGTTGTCAATGCAAACCCAGCGTTGGCCACTTCATTCCCGTTATAGCTCTATCTCAGAACTGCTCTTTGCAAACAATTTGGCTCTTTCCGGTAGATAAACTCCGCGCTCGACGGTGTCTTTCATGATTACTGCTCCCGCCCCGATCAGAGTCTCGCGAGCAATCGTAATAGAATCTCGCAGAGTCGCATTTACCCCTATGAAACAGTAAGGATGAATATGCACATGCCCGGAGACTACAATGTGAGAAGCAAGGAAGCAGTGGTCGTCAATCGTAGCGTCATGGCCGATGTGATTGCCACTCCACAACGTGACATCATTACCGATGCGAACAAATGGTTGAATGGTGTTGTCCTCTAAGATGAAGCAGTTGTCGCCGACAGGATGGTCGGTGAGGAAGGAACATCGGCTACTGACGTAGCTAACCAGCTCATATCCCAGCTCCTTGGCCTTGTAGTACTTTTCCGCCCGCGTCCTGTTCATCCGTGCATAGCTGAAGGCCACAAACATTTTATAATCTTGCGGTGAATAGAGCTTGGCGACCCCTTCGAATGCGACCATCGGTAGTCCAAGAAAAGACTCTCCTTTGAGATACTTTTGGTCAACCGTGAAGGCGGCGACCTGATGCTCGCTATCGCGCGTAAAGTAATAGTGAGCAAGGCGACCAATGTCGCCCGCTCCGAAAATTACCAGCCTCGCCATAAGACTCTTTGCTACTGCTTTCTTACCAAGATGGTGAACTCGTAGAGCGGATAATCGTGAATCAAAGAAACGAACCGGGAGAACTTCGTTTTACAGTAGTCGAAAAAGAACAACGGATCCGCGTAGTACAGATCGGGGCGTAGAAATTCCGGGTCGGAATATTTCGTAAGGACATTGAATGCGAAACCCCGTTTGCTTAGCCGGCTGATCGCCTCCAAGGTCCGCAACATGTAGCTCTCCCACTCAGTGGAAGACGCCTGCAACTTCACATTAAACATCCCGCTGGCCACGGTGTAATCGGCCTCGCTCAGATCCTGCTCTCTACTCACGAAAGTAACTTCTTGCATCCCGGCGTGTAGTTCGACCCCTTTGGCTATCATCCGCGGAGAAATGTCAAATCCGCAATATTGAAACGCATATCCTTCGCCCTTCAAGTAATCGGCGAGGGCGCCATAACCGCAGCCATAATCGTTGATCGTGAATGGTTGGCTGTGGTCCGTGAGCTTCAGAAGTTGGACGAATCTCAAACGTTGAGAATCTGGCGAATTCCAGTCCACCCCGCACGCCGTCGCTCCATGAAATTCAATCTTTTCGCTGTAATATCTCTCGACGTCGCCGAGGATCTTAGCGTCGTTCATCCGCCTTTTGTTGTTGTCGCTGTTCAAAGTGTGCACCGAGCAACTCTCGGTTACCAGGACGGAAGGAAGTTTCTTCGTTTCGCAGACTTCTCTAATAATAGCGTAACGTCTTTGTTTCACCCCGACGAATATTTTGAGAGGTAGCATAAAGCGTGGTAACGATTGAAAGGTCCACGTTAGAAACTCTTCATATACCTGGTGGCGCTGAGGCCTTCATTGAAAATAAGGTCGATGATGCTAACGCGTGGCTCAAAAGGAGGATAGAGCTGCCTGTACTCCGGATAGCCGGAGTAATCCATGTACGAAACGGCGATACCTTCGTTTCTAAATAATTCTTCATCGAGGTAAGCTTTTGCCGAAGGCCCCGAGAGGTACGCCGTCGCACCTGCTTGCTGGCATAAATGAACCAATCTTCCGGTTTTGTCCCCAATCAAATTGTAATCCATCGACCATGATACAGTCGTTCTTATCCCAAGGATTCGGCAAATTGCGACGATGAAACGATGGTTTATGTGCGAGAGGAGTTGGTCGTCCGTTCGCAAATACAACTCTTCAAACAACTCTTTCTGCATTGCGAAATATTTCGCCCTCGAGTAGCTATGCACGATGGTCGCCCAATGTCTCCGCTGCCAGGTCGGATCACTGATCCTTGTGTCTTTTATCTTTTGAAAGTACTTACCCTTTACTGCGACCGGTACCGTTAGCCACAGCGGCCCGCTCGAGGTCTTGATGACGTTCCTGTTTCGCCAGTCTCTAATCGTATACTGCACGTCGTCGTAGAGAATAAATTCATCTACAGAATTGATTAAATCAAAGTACCCTCGCCATGGGATATAATTCGATTGAACGACAGCTATCGTTTTGCGCATGGCAGGATCACGTCGAAAGCCGAGATACGATCGCTTGCGACGAAGAGCAGCGTATCTCCAAGGTCAAAAATTTCACGCACCTTGCCGCTGCGGACTTTTTTGGTTCCGGGAAGTTCGATTGAGGATTCTGTAGCGATCTGCATGAGCAAATGCTGAATGGTCAACGCTCAATATACAACTTTCAACTCACATGTCGCTTGTTATGTCGAGCGAAGTCGGGACATCTCTGTTCTAATCTCGAGAGATTCCTCGACTCCGCTCGGAATGCCAGAGTAATTGAGCGTTGGAGATTGAATTCCTTTATGGCCGGAATTGTCGTTAAACCGCGAGCCCGAATTTTGCATGGTCACGATTGGGTGTTTTCCAGCGAAGTCCTCAAGGTCTTCGGGGATCCGGCGGATGGGGACGTGATCTCCTTGAAAGACGGGCGCGATCGTTTGATTGGGAGCGCCATTTACAATTCCAAATCGCAAATCGTAGCGCGCCGTTTCTCCCGGCAACGGCAGGATCTCGATCTGGATTTTTTCAAACGCTGCATCGCACAAGCCGCTGATTACCGCATGCGTCGACAAATCGCTCCGAAGTTATGCCCCTTGGTCTGGAGCGAGAGCGACGGATTGCCAGGTGTAATTGTTGATCGCTATGGCGACTATTTTGTCCTGCAAACCCTCACGCTCGGCATGGACAGGCGCAAGGATCTGATAATAAACGCAATCGTCGATCTTTTTGGCGACGTCACAATTATCGAGCGCAACGACGTGGCGGTTCGGCATGCGGAAGGTCTTGATTTACGCACCGGTGTTTTGCGCGGATCCCGCAGCCGCAGGGCTTTACCGGTCGAAGTTGTAATAGGCGGCCTAAAGTTTGAAGTCGACCTTTTGCAGGCGCAAAAGACTGGTTTTTACCTCGATCAAAAGCAGAACCATGAAGCAATCGCGCAACATGCCGAAGGGCGCCGCGTGCTCAATTGCTTCACAAACCAGGGAGCATTCGCACTGGCTTGCGCCCGCGCCGGAGCCGTCGAGGTAACAGGTGTGGAAGAAAATTCGGATGTCAGGTCGCGTGGATGACATTGGGATCAGGCAACAGGAAAGGGTAGTGCGCCAAGGGCGCGCGTTTCATTTGCAAGTTGCTATCTATTTTTGTCCCCGCACAAAGCAACCATTTGCAAGGATTTCCCTGCGCAATGTGGTCTTCTCAGGATCGCTGCTTTGCCGGGTGCAGTCCAGACAGTATGTATCGCGTCGGCCATCGGGGCAAAACACAAGCGACGATTATCACTCGGCACCTTCGACTACATTGCCAATCGGATTTCATTTATCCCGATGACTTTCAGTCCGTCCTCAATCTTGCCTGGTGGGTTGAAAAGACCAACGCATTTTTCGTTTCCAGAATCGCGGCTGCCTCCGAAAGCTTTCGGAGTTGAAACAGTGAAGGGTAATAAAGGCGCGCTGATCTCGCTTTGAGGCCAGCGCTCAAACCCGACGGCAGGTAACTCGAACGCCGGCCGAAGAAATTGTTTGGTTTAGAATGGGGGTTTACCATGCGCCTCATCTGTGATACGCATTCTATTCTACCTGGGATTTGCCTGTTTTTTGAAGCAAGAACACTTGAAGGACTCATCGACCGCCAACACCGTCGTTTGCATCGCCGGCGCGCATCGCTCAGGAACGTCGATGCTCACGAGGCTATTGCATACTTGCGGCCTCTACCTGGGCCCAGAAAACGATTTGATGCCCCCACAGGCTGATAACCCCGAAGGCTTCTGGGAACACTTGGGACTCGTGGCGCTGAACGACGAATTGTTGAATGAGCTGGGCGGCGCCTGGGACCTGCCGCCGAAAGCTGATGAGGATTTCACGCACGCCCGTCTTGATCCTTTGCGTCTGAAGGCGCGACTGCTCATCGAAAAATTTGATTCGGCAGACGTCTGGGGCTGGAAAGATCCGCGCAACAGTTTAACGCTGCCGTTTTGGCAGAGCCTCCTGTCGGGGCTGAAAACGCTGATCATCGTGCGTAATCCGCTCGAAGTCGCTTACTCGATGCGCCAGCGAAATGGAACGTCGTATTCGTTTGGTTTGCGCCTTTGGGAAATCTATAACCGACGGTTGATCGAAACGACGAGAGCTAAAGAGCGGCTCGTCACTCATTACGATTTCTTTTTCCAAAACGCGAAAACGGAACTGCGGCGAATTGCGCAGTTCATTTGCTTGCACGATGCGGAAGTAGAAAGCGCCGCAGCGCTGGTAACAACCCGAAGACGCCACACCCATTTCACGATTGACGAACTGATCGATGCCCGCGTCTCCGCGGAAGTGATCGAGCTTTATCGCGCTTTGATTGCCGAGGCATCGCCGATGAGAAGGAACAAAGAGGCGCTGGCGACGGCTCCGCAATCTGCAAAACCCGACGACGCCGATTTGCTCCCCGGAGCAGTCACCCGACTAAATGCGTTTGTTCCAGAAAGGATTGCGCAGATCCAGGATCTCTATCGCGAACTCCTTATGCAAACCGAAGCTCGGCACAAGTCGCAAGTCGAGCAACTGACCACACATCTTGCGCGCCACAAGGCACAAGTCGAGGAACTCAAGAACCATCTTGAGCGCACCGATGAGCTTCTTCGCGACAAAACCATCAGCCTTGCGGAAAGCGAAGCACGAATAGAGGATCTGCAGAACCGTCTCCGAAAACAGTTACAAGCTGCCAAGCGGCTATGTCGGCTCTTGGACGAGGCGGATCACGCAGCGGCCCGACTTCGCTCTTCAGCGCGCTGGCAAATTGTAAATCCGGTTGCCGCGCTAAGAGCAAGACTTTCTCCCCCGCAGGCGCGAGACTTGTTAGGCTATGGCCATTTGGAAAAAATCATTTCGACTTACGAAAACTGGCTGGCCGCCCATCCTGAGGTTGCTGCGATTGATGATCAAATCCAGGCGCTCACTTCGGGCGCGCCTTTACCCGCTGCGCGGAGAGCAGCGCCCGTTGAACCTCCTGTGCCAACGCGTCCGATTGAGTTTCCAGGTCATGAGGAGGTCGAAATTTCAATCATTATTCCTGTGTTCAATCAGTTCCGTTTCACCCAGGCCTGTCTGGCGTCGCTCCAGGAGCATCAGGGAACGCAGCGGTTTGAAGTCATCGTGGTAGATGATTGCTCGACGGACGACACTGCAGAGATTGTTTCGCGCATACCAGGGGTTGTTTATCTGCGCAACGAAAAGAATTCCGGTTTCATCGCCTCCTGCAACCGCGGTGCGGAAAAGGCGCGCGGCAGACACCTGGTCTTCCTGAATAACGACACGCTTGTAAAGCCAGGCTGGTTATCGGCCTTACTCGATACGTTCACAGAGCAACCACGAACCGGCATTGTCGGCTCAAAACTTGTTTATCCCGATGGTCGATTGCAGGAAGCAGGCGGCATTATTTGGCGAGACGCGTCGGGATGGAACTACGGCAAGTTCGATGATGCCGAAAAACCGGAATACAATTATCTGCGCGAAGTAGATTACTGCTCGGCGGCGGCATTGATGATTCCCAAATCGCTGTTTGCTGGCGTGGGTGGGTTCGATTCCCGCTACGAGCCTGCGTATTACGAGGACGCCGACCTGTCGTTCAAAGTTCGGAAGGCCGGTTACAAGGTATTGTATCAGCCGTTCAGTGAGGTCATTCACTATGAAGGTGTAACCGGGGGCGTTGATCTCTCGACAGGCATAAAAAAACATCAGGATATCAACCGCTTAACGTTTGCAGAAACATGGGCTGCTGAGCTGATGACAAAACCAGCTACTGGCGATTTGACGTTTTTGCATCAGCCGCCCCCTGGCCGAAAAAACATTTTGGTGATCGACCATCATCTTCCAATGTCCGATAAGGACGCGGGATCAGTTCGGATGTTCCATATTCTTAACATCCTTCATCAGTTGGGCCATCGGGTGACATTTATTCCTGATAATCTCGCGAATATCCCGCCTTACGGGGACGAATTGCAGAAGCGTGGGATTGAGATCATTTACCACCCTTATTTCAAAAAAGTGCGTGATTATCTCATTTCGTACGGCCCCGAGTGGTGCGACTTTGCTCGCAAACATATCGCGGATACTCGGCTCTACGCGCCGCGAAGCCACATCATTTTTGATACTGTCGATCTACACTTTGTTCGCACCGATCGAGAGGCCCAGATTACGGGCAACCCGGAGACGCGAGAAAAGGCGCGCCAGCAAGAAGAGCTGGAATACGATCTCATTGACCAGGCCGATGAGACCTGGGTGGTGAGCAGCGTGGAACAGAAGCTTCTCCGCGAAGCCAGGCCAGATAAGTCTATTGAGATCGTCTCAACGATTGCCGAGGTCCCGGGCTCGAAGACCCCGTTCGCGCTCCGGCGGGATTGGCTTTTTATCGGAGGGTTCCAACACAGGCCAAACATCGACGCGGTTCTCTTCTTCGTGAAGGACATTTATCCTCTGGTGAGCGAACATCTGCGCGGTGCCAAATTTTACATCATCGGCGACAAGGCGCCGCCAGAAGTCGCTGCGTTGGCAACTGGGACGATCATTGTCGCGGGATTACAGACAGATGTTCGTCCGTTTTTTGATAGCGTAAAGTTATCGGTTGCCCCGTTGCGCTTCGGCGCGGGCGTGAAAGGCAAGATCAATCAAAGCATGGCTTTTGGCGTCCCGGTGGTGGCCACCTCATTGGCTGTCGAAGGGATGGCGCTTCAAAACGGTAACGACATCCTGGTAGCGGACGAGCCGGAAGATTTCGCGCGGGCCATGATTGAGCTTTACGAATCGGAAGACCTTTGGAATCGGATCTCGGAGAACGGCATTAAGAAAACACGCGCCATTTATTCAACCGATACCGCGCGCAAGAAGCTGGAGCTTTTATTCAGCGATGAGCATCTCGGACGTTTGGAGCGATCGGCAGCGGTTGCACAGCCGGACATGGC
>QHOW01000238.1 GCA_003219435.1 Verrucomicrobiota bacterium
GCAACGCCGTCTTTACCGGCTCGATTTTTTGCGGATCGGTGCCGAGATAAAAAGCGAAAAGACCAGGCACCAAGCCTTGCATCTGGCTCGCGCCCACGTAATAGGCCAGCCCCATTTGCTCTCGAATGCGAACAAAAAAGCGCGAGCCAAGATCGCTGCTCGCCTCGTCGATTAATTCCAGCGCGTATCGGTCCGGACTGAAAATATCCGCTCCGCGATATCCGACCATGATCACGCCTTGCGCTTTATCTTTCCGGCTTTCGACCGTCTCTGTCTTATTCAGCGGCGCGGCTGGGCGCGCGTCCGTCAAGGCGAGCGCGCCAGTTTTCATCCCGCCAAGCGCTTTCTCGAAAAGCTGCTTCACCTCCGCCGCCTTCACATCGCCAAAGACGAAAATTACGCCGTTCTTTGCAACAACGTAACGATCACGAAAGTCGAGCAGATCTTTTTGGGTCAGCCGCTGCACGGATTCCACCGAACCATTTGTGCGCAGGGCGTAAGGGTGCTGCGTGAAAAGCGCTTGCCGCAAAATGTTGCGCGCTACTGTCGTCAACTGCTCTTCCTCCTGTTGAATAGCAGCGATCTGGATTTCTCTTTCGCGCGCGATTGCTTTTTCCGGCATGGTCGCGTTGAGCAAAACGTCCGCGAACAAGTTCACGCCCAGTTTCAGATCGGGTTTGGTGACGTCGACCGAGACACTCAAGCTATTGTTGCCAGCGTCACTCGAAATCGAGCCGCCGACCGCTTCGATGTCGTTTGCAATTTGTTCCGCGGTGCGCGTTTTGGTTCCTTTCAGCAGCACCTTCGCCATCAAACGGGTGATCCCGTTGGTTTGCGCGGTCTCTGCGAGAAGACCGCTCCGAAAAACGGCGCCTATGGCGACCAGTGGCAAACGAGGATCTTCGCGCACCAGAATCCGCAATCCATTCGAGAGCTCAAATTTTTGAATTTCACCCGCAGTGGCAACCTTCGTCTCTTCAGATTTGCCGGCCAGCGAAGTCTTGGGATTCAGCGACACGACCGTCAGGTTGGTTTCGGTCAGGTAAGTTGCTGCGACGCGCTTAATGTCGTCGAGCGTCACCTTCTGGACGGCATCGAGATAATCCCGGCTGAAATTGAGATTGCGCGTCAGGAGCCAATTCGAGCCGATGTCCGAAGCCTGCCCGCGCATCGTTGTGAGCGCCTCCAGATGATGGCTGAGCGATATCTTTTTGGCTTTCGCCAATTCCTCCGCGGTGACGCCGGTTTGTTTCACCTCGTCAATGATGCGCAGGACCAATTGCTCGGCTGTTTCGCGTTTTTTTGGGTCGAGCGTGGCATCAATGCCAAATAAGCCGGGGTCGCCCGGTGTGTACGAAAACGCCGCTATGTGGAATGCCAGACCTGCCTCTTCACGCACGCGCCGATACAGGCGCGAGCTGCGACCGTCGCCGAGGATAGTCGAGAGAAGATCAAGCGCAGGAACATCCGGATTCGTGACCTCCGGAATGTGCCAGACGAGCGAAAGATGGGTCAGCTCGGTGGGAAATTCCTGATGGACTTCGCGACGGCCAAGCTGCGGTGGTTCCGGGGGAATGAATACCGGCTTCAGTGATTTCTCCGGATACGGCTTGAACTGTTCGATGAGTTGCTGCCGCACTTTCTGACGTGTTTTGTAATACTGCATCACCTGCTCTTGGGTGAGCTGATTGTAGATCTCGATCTCGCCGATCACCGGGAAGCGGTAGGGATGCCGCTGATAGGCGGTCGCAAAAAGAAGCAACCCCGCCATCCGGTCGGGATCATCCATGCCCATAGCAAACTCGCGCCGGATGACTTCCTGCTCTTTCTGATATTCTTCCGGCGGCAAAGTTGAATTCATCATCGCATCGGCCAGGACGTCGAGCGCAGTGGCCACACCATCTTTCGGCACGTCGATCCAAAAAACCGTGCGATCAAAAGATGTGTAGGCATTGATGTAACCGCCTACGTCCTGAATCTTCTGCGCGATCTGGTTGGTCGATCGTGTTTTCGTCCCCTTAAAAAGCATGTGCTCGAGAATGTGGGACAAGCCTGCGCCCAGATGCGCGTCCTCGTCGATGCTCCCCGTGGCGCACCACGCCTGCACACTTGCCACCGGAGCACTGTGATCTTCCTGCACGATGATCGTCAGTCCGTTTGGCAAAATCCATTTTTGCGCCGAGCTCGGGGGAAACGTGATGACGGACGACTCGTCAACCGGTGCGGCTTTCAGATTGGCAGAACTAAGCATAATTGCGACCACCAGCGCGGCGAATGACCAATGACGAATGACGAAATCCGAATGACGATAAGCCTTTGTCATTCGTCATTTTCGGATCAGGGGCTGGCTCTCCGGTGGCGGCTTGGCGCCCGGTGGTTTTGCCGGCGCGAACGGCTTCACAAAAGCCTCCTCAAAATCATAGACGTCCTTGAAATCCTCGATCGAATCTTCCTCGGTCTTCCCGAATATCCCGGCGCCAATCAGGTTAAAAACCATGTTCCCAATGTCTTCGCAGGAATGAATTCCCCAATTGTCGAAAACCGTCATGACCAGCGGTCCGAACTCCTTGAGCGCGTACTGCCGCACGCCTCCCAGCAACTCGGGTCCCGTCACATGCCGGACCGTGGCTCCCTTGACTTTCTTCTGCTGTTTTGTCGTGAAATCGAGCGCGTCGCGCAGAAAAACGTACGCGTCCCGCTGGTAGCGCGGGTCGCTGGCCACGATCGAATCAAGGGCTTCGGCAAATCCAATCTTTTGCATGAGATGAAAAAAGGCGCGTTTTGAACGCGCTCAATATTATAATCGGCAAACTCGGAACCGGCAACTCCCTGCAAATCTGCTAACCACTAATTAACACTAATCGACACTAATCCGGTTTTACGACTTCGTGTCGATTCGTGTCCATTCGTGATTGCACTGCTAATCTTCGAACTGGTCGGCCAGCGCATCGAGATAAACTGAGATCGGATCCCGTCGCCGTGGCGCAGTCGCTTGCGGCTGGCTCGCCGCTTTCAGATAATCGGCGAACACACCGCTTCGAGCTGGCAGTTGCGTCGCCTCGAACCAGTTCATGTAATCGTCAACGTCGCTCATGCGGGCGGTGAGCTGTTCACGAGTAGTTTGCACGCGCGCCAGACGCTTGGCGACTCCTCTCCGTTTACCGCGCGCGAGTAACGCAGCCATTTGCTGGTAATCGCGAGCTATCGGACGCAAAACCGGATTTGCCTGGCCAATAAATAAAAGCAAAGCCTGGCCCAAGTGATTGAGCGCAGCTTTTTCTGCCGCCGACGCCTTTCGCCCTGCAAGCCCGCTCAAATCAAGCGACTTACCGTTGTTCGGAAGTTTAACGCGCAACAGCTCATCCAGCCGTCGCTCGCTTTCGATAAAAGTGAGCAACTGATAATTTTGCGCGCCGCTTGTTTGCGTTAAGGCTGACTGCCAGGTTTTTTCTGCATTGCCAGCAAGCACCGGGAACTGAGCCTTCAAATCAGAGACTGGATCGTTTGAGGCATTCGACAGGCTGTCGATGTACCGCGCCAGGCGAGTGCGCCCCTCAATTCCATCGACAAGCAACTGCACCAGCGCGAACGAACAGGCGCGATAAAGCGTGCGACCGGCAGAATCGAGAAGCTCGGGCCGTTGCCGAAGGAATTCCTCCAAGGACATTGTCTTTTGCGACACCGAAAGGGCTTCCACAAGCGCCGCGCGATCGCGTCCGGGCGTAAGCGCAAGCACACCATCAAGCAACCAGTCCGGTGGTTCGACGAATGCAACGCCAGGCGCAATGTCCGCTTCTTTTCGATAAATCATCTCCAACAGGATCGCGCGGAGCAATTCGCGCTCCATCAGTGAAGCGTCGAGATTTTGAGCGATCGTCAAGTCGAGTTGCAGCTTCATGCCAGAACCGGTCTGGCTAAGTCGCAATTCGGCCGGCGGAATCTCAGGCAGGTTCGCCTGCTCAGGTTGCAAATTGATTACAATCGCGGTCTTCCATCTGTCGGGCTGTCGCAACAGTGCGAGCAAATTGGCTTTCGTCTGCTCCGCAAGCTTGGAGACCGCGCCGCGCAACGTTGCACCGCCGCCGTAAATGATGAATTGGTGCGAAGGACTTACGCTGCGCTCGGGCGACTCGGCCTGGAGCGATTGGCAGAGGAAGATGGACAATATGAAGATCGTGCGGCGGGTCATGCTGGTAAGCCGAGGCATGATAATACCGGCGACAGCGTCCTCGCCAGCCCGAATCAATGCGAAACTCTCGCCATTTTTTGGTTTTTAACAATTGATCGGCGGATTTCCTAGGGCGAAAAGGGCGAGCCGCCGGTCATTCATTTTTCGGCACAGGCGGAAACTGATTCACGCGATGTGAATCACTTGTTCGCGCGGGAAGCGGACTTTTTTAGCGTAGCGGATTTGTCGTCTGGCGCGCGGTAATCCGCGGCGCAGCAGACGACAGAAGCCAATCCTTTGGACGGAAGCTCGAGGGTTTTGTCGTATTCCGTGAACCATCCCGCCGCGGACCTCGACTGTCCGGCTGGGGTGGCGATCGATATGTGCTCGCGGCAGGATGAAACGACTAGGCACGTATTTTCATTTGGAAAGCTCCCCAGCCAAGCATTAACCAAGGTTTCAGGTTTCCTGAATTCGTGTTTATTCGTGTTCATTGGTGGTTATAAATGATGACCTCAACGCAGATCAGACAATCGTTTCTCGATTTCTTTCGCGAGAAACAGCACACCATCGTGCCGTCATCATCCTTGCTGCCGGACGCGCCCAATCTGCTTTTCACCAATGCGGGTATGAACCAGTTCGTTCCGATTTTTCTCGGACAGCAAAAGCCTTCGTGGAATCCACCGCGCGTGGCTGACACGCAGAAATGTATTCGCGCGGGCGGAAAACATAACGATCTCGAAGATGTCGGGCTCGACACCTATCACCACACGTTTTTCGAGATGCTTGGCAACTGGAGCTTCGGCGATTATTTCAAAAAGGAAGCGATCGAATGGGCGTGGGAACTACTCGTCGAACGCTGGAAGTTTCAAGCCCGGCCCGGGCGAACCGAGCGAGTTCGATCAGGAAGCATACGAGCACTGGGCGAATTTATTTCGCGAAGCCGATCTCGATCCGAAGATTCACGTTCTTAGCAGTGGCAAGGCCGACAATTTCTGGATGATGGGCGACACCGGCCCGTGCGGGCCGTGCTCAGAAGTGCATGTCGATCTTACGTCCGATGGCGACACACGCGGCACACTGGTGAACAAGGAAGATCCGCGCTGCATCGAGATTTGGAATTTGGTCTTCATCCAGTTCAACGCGAATCCTGACAATTCCTTCACGCCGCTACCGCAACGTCACGTTGATACCGGGATGGGGTTCGAGCGCGTGACTGCGATCATTCAGGGCACGAAGAATCTGGCGGATTTCTCCAAGACGATCTCAAATTACGACACCGATATCTTTCGGCCGATCTTCGACGAGGTGGAAAAACTCAGCGGCAAAGAATATGCAAGCACTCTGCCTCACCGCTCTCAACCCTCAACTCTCAACTCTCAACAGGCTACGGATGTCGCCTTCCGCGTC
>QHOW01000092.1 GCA_003219435.1 Verrucomicrobiota bacterium
GGATCTCCTGGGCTTCGTTCGCCGGTGGATTGACCTTTCAGGTTGCGACGATGCCGATCGGCGGTCCTGCTCTAACGGTCACGGGCGTGACGAGTACTTTTCAAGATGTCCTGCGGGACAAGTCTCCGACCGATCTGAAGATCATGAATCGCAAGATTCTCCTTGGCATGGGAGCAAGCGCCGCGGACACGGAAGCATTCTTGAACAACGGCGCTTTCTCGCCTTCGGCACAAACTGCGTTTGTTCTCAATCTCAAATCACTCGATGGCGTTGCCAATCGAGGGGCATTCGTCCGGCTGGCTGCGAAAAAAAGTTCGGACGAAGCCGATGCCATTTTCTGTGTCGAGACCGCTGAGCTAATGGGAAATCTTCATGAAGGTGATAAGCCGCTCGCGCGAATCGCGCTTATCGGCGATTTCCCAATTTGTGTTGCAAAAGACGGCACCGTTGTCGTCGCGTTGCAGTGGGACTACGCGGCGTGGACAGCGCTGGCTGATCGTTTCGCGCGCGATGTGAAAGCAGAGGCGAAGGGCAAACCCTGTCTTGTCGCACTCTCCGGAATCGTATCTCCGCGCCTGAGAGAGGAACTGGAGAGTCGCGGATTTCATGTCCAGGATCGATTGTCGCCCGGCCCGCTAAGGTGAAGACGCCCTGGGGGTCGCGGAAATACGGACGTGGTGCTCCCACGCAACAGTCACCGACTGCGTGCAATTAGAAACGCTCCTCCCAAGGGCCCCAGCAGTCACGCCCGGCTACATGCGCCGCATTGCACACGCAGGCGAAGCGGATAGCGTCCGGCCATGAGAGCGGAGCGCGGTGTATTCACATTAGGTCATTCACCTGATCCGGATGATGCGTTCATGTTCTATGCGATGGCGGAAAACAAAATTGATCTCCGCGGTTATCGGTTTGAACATCGGCTGGAGGATATCCAGACTCTGAACGAGCGTGCGCTTCGAGGCGAGCTTCACATCTCTGCCATCTCAATCCACGCGTATGCGTATGTCGCGGATAAATATGCGCTGTTGCCGTGCGGGGCGAGCATGGGTGATGGTTATGGACCAATTCTTGTCAGAAAAATCCCAACCCGCCTTCGCAAGGCTACGGCGCGGCAGGCGCCCAACTCCGAAACCCTTCGCGAGCAGGCGGTCCAACGCACAACGCCCAACGCCGAGAGCGATATTCGCAACCGGTTAGGTAATTGTGTGATCGCGGTGCCGGGTAAGATGACCAGCGCGTTTCTTGCGCTGCAACTTTTTGCCGGAGAATTTGATTACGTTGTTGTGCCATTCGATCAAATCTTTGACGCGGTAAACAGCGGGCGCGCCGATGCGGGTCTGATCATTCACGAAGGGCAGCTCACCTACGAGCGGTCGGGTTTTGAGAAAATTGTCGATCTTGGCGAATGGTGGAAACGCGAAACGGGCTTGCCGCTTCCGCTCGGCGGCAATGTTTTGCGCAAGGATATTCCACACGCAGTACACCGCGATCTTCTTGAGATTATCCGGGAAAGTATCGAGTTTGGTCTAGCGCATCGGGATGAAGCGGTGCGTCATTCCCTACCTTATGCGCGGGATATGAATGCAGATCTCGCCAGCAAATTCATCGGCATGTATGTGAACGAATTTACTCGCGATTACGGTCAGACCGGACGCACGGCCATTCGCAAATTCCTGGGCGATGCGCGTGACAAGGGCTTTATTGACGTTCCGATCGAGGTGGAATTCGTCGAATAAAAATCAGCGCTGTTTCTTCGGCTTCTCGACTTTCTCTGTCTGCTTGACGACAAACGATTTCACGCGGGCAAATTCTTTCTTGCAGCCGTTCGCAAAATCACGTGGTCCGTACTCGAACAGCACGACGAAGCAAAAAGCCAGAACGGCAAAGAGAACGAGCCAAAATAATCCGCGCAGTAATGCCATGGCCGGCAGGCTAGCTTGCTCGGAGGGGATGGTCAATGCTATGGGACCGTATTCGACTAGCTCGCCACCGCGAGTCCGTCCGGTGGCGGACAAGACCCCCGTCGACCCCCCAGCCACGATGGCTGTGCCCAAGCCGGAGAGCTTTTCCAACGAAGGCACTGGAATTCTATCTTCCTTGAACGGGAAGACTGAAACTGCCATGCTTTGGCACGATGCGCGTGCCGCTGCTCGATCTAAGCGAACAATATCGCGCTCTCGCCGAGCCGATCCGTGAAGCCATTGATGACGTGCTGGCGAGTCACCGATTCATCCTCGGGCCGAAAGGTGAGGCGTTCGAGAAAGCCATGTGTGCCTATTGCAAGGCTCCCCATGCTATCGGTGTTTCATCGGGGACGGATGCTTTCCTGGCCATTTTGACGGCGCTTGGAATCGGGGCCGGAGATGCTGTTGTGACAACGCCGTATACATTTTTTGCCACCGGCGGATGCATTGCGCGGGTTGGCGCGAGACCGCTTTTTGTCGATATCGATCCGGTCACCTACAATATCCGTGCATCGGCAATTCGGGAATGCCTCGAGAAAACTTGCCGAAGGCATTCCAGCGGTGAATTGAAAACAAAAAGCGGGGAAAAAGTCCGGGCAATTGTTCCAGTCCATTTGTTTGGTTTGTGCTGCGAGATGGAGGCGATCCAACAAATCTCCCGGCATTACCAGCTTGATGTGATCGAAGACGCTGCCCAGGCAATCGGCGCGGAATATCCATTTGGCGGGAAAACAGCAAAGGCAGGAGCGTTGGGAGAAGCCGGTTTTTTCAGCTTTTATCCGTCCAAAAATCTCGGAGCTGCGGGCGATGCCGGAATGATCCTATGCCGCGATGACCAACTGGCGAAGGAATTGCGCATTCTCAGAGAGCACGGAATGGAACCGCGCTATTACCACCACGCTATCGGCGGTAATTTTCGTCTGGACGAAATCCAGGCAGCAATTCTCGCCGTTAAATTGCCGCACTTGGAAAGCTGGGCAGCCGCACGGCGTGCGGCGGCGGATTTTTACGGCACGGAATTGGCGCGCCTGGGGTTGACAGAAAAAATCGGCTTGCCGGCCGGAGCTTATCGCGATCGTGGGTTAACGAACCACCACATTTATCATCAATACGTTATCCGCACGCCAAAGCGGGATGCTTTGCGCGAGCATCTCGCCAGGCGCGAGATCGAGACGGCGATCTATTACCCGCTGGGATTGCATGAACAAAAATGTTTTGCCTATCTCGGTTACAAGAAGGGCGATTTTCCCGAGACCGAACGCGCGGCGCGCGAGACGCTCGCACTACCCATTTATCCGGAGATTTCGCGCGAAGCGCAGCGATATGTGATCGCCGCGATTGCGGAGTTCTTCGAATAGAGGAGACTCTACACCGGTCAATGAATCGAAGCGCCCAAATCACTTGCGGCGCGTCGACCGTCAGCCTATATCAACCCCGAAAGTTTTCGGGGCACCGCCGGGTAGGTACCGAAGTGGCCAAACGGGGCAGACTGTAAATCTGCTGGCTTTACGCCTTCGCTGGTTCGAATCCAGCCCTGCCCAATCCCGCTCTCGAAGGGCTTCTGGCGAACTTTAACTCACGAAAGCTTTCGGAGTTAGTGGCCTCTTCGCTGGCCACCGTCGCGGCGACCACCACCGTACCCGCCTCCGCCGCCATAGCCGCCACCGCCTCCGCCGTAACCGCGTCCACCACCACCGGGTGGCCGCGCCTCGCGCGGGCGGGCTTCATTCACGGTCAATGCGCGACCTTCAACGGTTTGGCCGTTGAGTTTGGAAATGGCATTTTGAGCATCCTGCTCCGAACCCATCGTGACAAAAGCAAAGCCACGCGATTTGCCAGTGAATTTATCTTGCATGAGAGTAACTT
The DNA here is from genome assembly GCA_003219435.1 of Verrucomicrobiota bacterium. Classification (GTDB taxonomy): domain Bacteria; phylum Verrucomicrobiota; class Verrucomicrobiia; order Chthoniobacterales; family UBA10450; genus Udaeobacter. Next base: position 3,831 of record QHOW01000092.1, read on the forward strand.
CCTGCACGGCGCCAGCCTGTGAAAAAAGTTCCTGCAGTTCGTTTTCCGTCGTGTTGAAGGAAAGATTGCCTACGTATAATTTAGTTCCCATTGAGTTTATTCTGGAAAACGCAGCCAGGTCACTGTTCCCGCTTATCGGATTTCAAATCGCCACTGAATAAACTCAACTGACAATCCACCAACTTCCAGGCTTCGTTTTCCGTTTCGGCAATTAGTAAAATGCTTCCAATAAGAAAGCAATAGAAATTCGCCAACCAACTTTCCTGCCCAAAATGTCCAAGACTAGTGATGGGAACGGAAAAAGGGTCACTTCGCGTGTCGCCGTGACAGCTGCGGGCATCGTGAGCCCGCTCGGGTTTGGATTAGACGAGACCCTCAATTCGCTGCGAGAGGCCAGAGACTGCATCACACGAGTGAGCCGGTTTTCGGTGGCCGAATGTCGATGCAAGACGGCAGGCCAGGTGCCGGACGAGCCCCTGCTTAAAGAGCAACACGAAACGAATCGCGCAAAACGCTTGCATCGCGCGTCGCGCATGATGATCCGCGCTTTGTCGGAAGCGAATTGACGGTCATTGGAACAACCAGCGGTGGCATGTCTTATGGGCAAGATTATTACCGTTCGCTGTGTCGAAATGGAAATTTGCGGCGCTCGCCGACCTGGGTCGCGAATTACACCGCGCAAAAGCCAGTGATCGACGCGCAGGAAGCATTCGGAATTTCCGCTCCCTGCCAGGTAATCGCGAATGCCTGCGCCTCCGGCACGAATGCGATCGGTCATGCGTATGAATGTGTGCGATCGGGCCGTTACCAGCGCGTGTTGACCGGCGGGTATGACGCGCTCTCGGAACTGGTCTTCGTCGGTTTCGATTCGCTTCAGGCCTCGACAGCAGAAAAATGCCGCCCATTCGATCGAGATCGCACCGGCATGGTCCTCGGAGAAGGCGCGGCGGTTCTGGCGCTGGAAAATCTCGATGTCGCCCGAGAACGTGGCGCGCCCGTTCTCGCCGAAATAATCGGTTACGGTATCTCCACGGATAATTTTCATATGACGCAACCGAATCCGTCCGGTATCGGACCGCGGCAGGCGATGCAACGAGCTCTTCAAAGCGCCCGCCTTCCAGCGGATAAGATCGATTACATTAATGCGCACGGAACAGCCACGCTCTTTAATGACGCTGCAGAAGGCAAAGCAATCAGCGAGTTATTTGATCATGTGCCAGTCAGCTCGACCAAGGGCATGATGGGCCATTCATTAGGCGCGGCAGGGGCGATCGAGGCCATCATCTGTCTCCTGGCGCTCCAGCACCAGTTTCTTCCTCCCAACATCAATTTTCGCGCTCAAGATGAGGGTGTGGATCTAAACATCGTTGCAAATGACGCGCGCCCCATGGGTCTGCGCACCGTCCTCTCGAACTCGTTCGGATTTGGTGGGACGAATGCTTCGATTGTGATCCAAAAGTTCCACCTTCGCCAGGGCTACGGCGGACAGGTCGGGGCATGAGTTTGGCCATCGCCGGCATGGGGTGGGTAACACCTCTCGGAAACGGCGTTGATCCGGTTTGGGAGCAGTTGCTTCAAGGATACGAGGCGGCCACAACAAGAGTTTCGGAAGAGTTTGGCGATCGATCTTACAGCGCCTTCCGAGTACCCGAATTCACTCTCGCCACTTTGGGGCCTCACCCGCGTCTCCGCCGGGCCAGCCTGATTTCGCGCTTCGCCGCCGCCGCCGGTCTGGAGGCATTGCAAGCGGCCGGAGTGAAGCTCGATTCACAGAGTGCGGAAAGGATCGCCCTCGTTTTCGCGATCTCAAACGGCGGGGTTATTTACACGAAGCGCTTTTACCGCGATATCGTTGAAACCGGTGCACAATCAGCCAGTCCGCTTCTCTTTCCGGAAACAGTCTTCAACGCCCCGGCGAGCCATCTCGCGGCGATTCTCGGCATTACCGGCGCCACTTACACTCTGGTGGGTGACAGCGCGGTGGGTCTCCTGGCGATAAAAATGGCGGACGACCTGATGGCAAATGAAGCGCTGGACTATTGCCTCGTCGTCGGAGCGGAAGAAGCGGATTGGTTATTGTGCGACGCATATCGGCGATGGCGTCTGCTTCGATTAACGCCGCCGGTAGAGCCATTCAACGAGAAAAAGCGGGGAATGATTTTGAGTGAAGGAGCAGGAGCGGTCCTGCTGGCCCGCCTGCCACGCCGTAGCGCAGCGGAGGCGAGAGATGGACCGGTAGCAATCGAATGCGCTCACCCTGGTATGTCTTACCGGAGACGGCCAGAAGCAGAAGAAGTACTGAAGCGAATCCTGCGCGATCTCAGCCAAGTGGAAATCGATTTCGTCATTTCGAGCGCAAATGGCACCTTTATTGACCACGCAGAATGCGAGGCGCTAAGGCAGACTATCCCAGATGCATTCGTTTACACGGTCAAACCAGCGCTGGGCGAAAGCGTTGGCGCCGCGGGACTGTGGCAGGTCATCGCAGGAACGCAGGCTTTGCGCAGCGGCGAACTTCCGCCATTGCTTCATGCAGGGCCGACGATTCCGCTGCGGACTTCGGCTTCACGCACGTCCCTCTCGGGTGCACGCCACGCAATTGTTTTAAGCTGCGGAATCAACCAGCAGGTAGCAGGATTGCGACTCCGAAAGAGTTCGCAAGCCGCGACCGGCTCGGAGTTATCGATCCAATGATTGGCCGGGCAATCCTTCGCACTTTCCGGCGACCCCGGCATCAGCGCGGAATGCTTTTGGCTTTGCGGGCGGCTTCCCGTGCAGTACCTTCGGCGTCCGCCATGCGAAAGCCAGTTTTGTTGCTCGCCACCCTCCTCCTCGCGGGTGCCGGTTTGATTAAAGGAGAGATCAAGACTCCGGAGAATGCTCCGATTGAAATCACCTCCACTGGAGAAACGACATATGAAAACGGGCTGGCAACGGCACGGGACAATGTCGCCATTCATGTCGGCGACACGGATATTTATGCCGATTACGCACAGTACAATTCCAACACACACGACATAGAACTGAGAGGTCACGTCCGAATCTATCGGGATATAAGTTTCTATATCGCCGAGAGCGGTGTTTTTAACACCGAGACGAACCGGATTAAAGCGACAAAAATGCGAACAGAATCGCAGCCGTATTTCCTGAATGGCGATAACGTCACCGAAATTGCCGAGCACGGTTATCTCATAAAGAACGGAACCTTTACGACGCATGACACGCCGAAACCCGATTTTCATCTTAGGGCGAGAACGATTCGTGTTTACGAAAAGGATCGGGTGATTTTCCAGAACGTCACGGCATACGTCGGAAAAGTGCCGGTCTTTTGGTTCCCTTACATGTATCAATCACTCGATCAGGCGTTCAGTTTTACGATCGCCCCGGCCTTCTTAAGCTCATGGGGGCCATCGCTTCTTACTCAGGTGACCTTCCCGATCACAGAAGATGTCCAAGGGCGGGTTCGGCTTGATTATCGGGGGCGTCGCGGCGTGGCCGTTGGGTTTGACTCCAACGTCGAATATGGGAAGGACAAGGAAAGCTGGGCCAAGCTCAAAACCTATTACCTTCAGGATCAAAATCCGGAGCTGAATCAGACGGCAGTGCCACGACAGGGAGTTCCAACCGCACGATACCGGCTCAGCCTCGAAGATCGAACGAACTTTTCCGAAAGCATCTACGGTATCGCTAACCTCACGAAACTAAGTGATCAGTACGTGATGGAGGACTTCTACCAAGGGGAATTTCGCGTCAACCCCGTTCCCGACAATGTGGTTGCGCTGACGAAGACGGACCCAAACTATACCCTGACCGGGATTGCGCGTTTTCAGGCGAACGAGTTTTTCACCACAACAGAACGTTTGCCGGAAGTGGTATTGGACGTTAAGCGCCACGCGCTTTTTGGGGGACCGATTTTTTATGAAGGCGAGACCGGCGTTGCTAATTTGCAGCTACAATTCCCTCAGGACTCCGGTTTTGAGAATTATGGCACCACTCGTTTCGACACCTTCCATCAACTAACTTATCCAAACACGTATTTTGGATGGCTTTCCATCGTGCCACGGGTTGGCTTTCGCGGCACCTATTATGGTAAGACATGGGACCTTGGGACGACAACCTTCATACCACCCTCAAATCCGCTCGTGCCTGACTTTATTCTCCCGCCCCCGACGTTAGCTAACCCGGTCAAGTTCGATGGAGACACGTTTCGCACGGTTTTCGACACAGGTGCAGAAGCCTCTTTCAAGATATCGCGAACATGGGAGAACGTACAAAGCCGCGCGTTTGGGCTAGATGGACTTATGCACGTTATCCAACCGTTCACAGACTTTTCGTACGTTAAAGAAAACGGACCTAACCCGACATCAATTTTGGGATTGGATCGGTTTGAGCCTTCGACCCAGCTACGAGCGATCGACTTCCCACAATTCACTCCGATCGATTCAATCGCCGATTGGACAGTCTGGCGACTTGGTGTTCGCAACAAGCTGGAAACGCGGCGCGACGACAGGACGATGACCTGGCTTGAACTCGACACCTACTTCGACGTGAACTTCGACAATCCATACGACCGCACGGACTACTCAAATCTGTTCAATAATATCCGCTTTACCCCGCTGCCGTGGATGTCGTTTTCGATCCAATCTCAGGTGCCGGCTTTTGCCAAGGGTTTTACGGAAGTCGATACGGCCGCAAGCGTTCAGCCGATGGCCAATCTGCAATTGAATGTTGGGCACCGCTATTTGAACAATAATCCCTTCTTTCTCAATAGCAGCTTGTTTGTCGTGGGTGGATATTATCGTCTCGATGACAACTGGGGAATCGGTGTCCAAGAGCAATACGAAGCGTCCACCGGGATTCTTGAGGAGCAGCGGTATGCGATTTATCGAGATCTGACGAATTGGGTGGCCTCGTTTGGCGGAGTTATACGCGACAACAACGGTGTCAAAGATTACGGCGTCATATTCACCATAACGCTTAAAGCATTTCCGAAATTTGGGTTCGATTTCAACGTCGATCCTACCTCCGCGGGAGGGGAATGAGCGAAAAAGAGCGCGCAATGCTAATCTCCTTGAGCGGGCTCAGCCGGTTGCGCTGCGGCTGATTTCCTGCCCTTAACTTATGGATCTTGCAATCATTGGCTCAGGTTATGTTGGACTGGTTACGGGCGCATGTTTCGCTGATGTCGGTCACACCGTAATTTGTGTCGATAATGACCTTGAGAAGATCAAGCTATTGCAAGGAGGGAAAGTGCCGATATATGAGCCGGGACTTGAAGAAGTCATTCACCGCAATGTCTCAGCCCAGCGATTGCGTTTCAGCGGCAGCATTCAGGACGGCGTGGACAACGCACAAGTCATTTTTATCGCCGTTCCAACCCCACAGCAGGCTAATGGCGATGTCGATCTGAGCTTTCTCGAGAAAGTCGCGCGCGAAATCGCGGGCGTGCTGACGGATTATCGGGTGATCGTGGACAAAAGCACGGTGCCGGTGAAAACAGGCGAAAAGGTGGCTGAATCGATCAAGAGATACAATCGTCACGGCGCAAACTTCGACGTCGTCAGCAATCCCGAATTTTTGCGCGAAGGTTGTGCAGTTGCCGATCTCATGCATCCGGATCGCATCGTGATTGGCGCGCAAAGCGAGCACGCTATCGACTTGATGAAGAAGCTGTACGAACCATTCATGGCGCCGATCCTCGTTACCGATATTAACAGCGCCGAGCTCATCAAACATTGTGCAAACTCATTTCTCGCCCTCAAAATTTCATACATCAACGCGGTCTCGGCGATTTGTGAAGCGAGCGGCGCCGATGTGGAGAAAGTAGCGGATGGGATCGGGATGGATCACCGCATTGGCCGCGATTTTCTGAATGCCGGGATCGGGTACGGCGGCTCATGTTTTCCCAAGGACATTGCCGCGTTCATCACCATCAGCGAACGGCTCGGTGTCCCTTTTGATTTGCTCAAGGAAGTTCAGAGAATCAATACGGCGCAAAAGGAGCGTTTCCTGAAGACGATTCGGGAAACGCTGTGGGTTTTACGAGAAAAACGAATTGCCGTCTGGGGACTGACATTCAAGCCCGACACAGACGATGTCCGTTCGTCTGTCGCGATAGCGCTGGTCGCAGACTTGCTGCGCGAAGGAGCGCATGTCGTCGCCTATGATCCGAAAGGAATGGAAAAGGCCCGCGCCCTAAAAGCGATCGCTGCCGCCGAGTTTGCTCCGTCCGCTCTCGATGCGGTGCACAACGCCGAAGCGCTCATTCTCGCCACTGAATGGAACGAATTTGCGAATGTCGATCTGGCTATGGTGAAGGGAAAAATGAGGACGCCAATCGTCTTTGACGGGCGAAACCTGTTGGATCCTGAAACGATGAGACACCTGGGTTTTCATTACCATTCGATTGGGCGGGCCAACATGAAGCCGGGATAAACGTTTCCGGGGATTTATGGTGCAGCCCTCTGCTCGCCGAATCGCGCTGGCGGCGCTCCGCAGATGGCGGGAAGAAAAGCGCTTCGCCGATTCCATCATCTCGGGACTTCTTGCGAAGGCGGACCTTACCTATCCAGACCGCGCGTTTGCTCTGCAGCTTTTTTATGGCGTCCTGCGCAATTTAACATTGCTTGATTTTTGGATCGGCTGCCTGCGCTCTTCTCAGGTTGAACACAGTCTTCGCGATCTCTTGCGACTTGGCTTGTACCAACTTTTCTTCCTCGAGACAGCTCAACATGCAGCGGTCTACGAGACCGTGGAGCTCGCATCCAGACGCCAACGAGCAGTAACCAATGCCGTGCTGCGCACCGCTGCACGACAGCGGGAGGATCTGCTGAGGCGCGCCGTTGCGCAGCCCTTATCCGTTCGAGCTTCGCATCCGCAGTTTCTCGTCGCACGGTGGCAACAGCGTTTCGGAGGCAAAAACGCGGAAGAGTTATGCCGATGGAATAATCTCCCGCCGTCAATTTATGGCCGAATCAACCGGCTAAAAATCAGTAGCAAAGAGTTTCTTCAGCTTTATCCGGAAGCGAAGCCGGTGGCGCGCAATTCTGACCTTGTAGAATTTGACGCATTGCCGGCCCCGAAAGCTTTCGGGGCTCTCAACCGGGGCCATTGCTACATTCAAGATCCGAGCACGGTGATCGCCTGCCAGGTTCTTGAACCTAAGCCCTCAGAAAAAATCCTTGATGCCTGCGCCGCGCCGGGTGGGAAAACCGCTTACATCGCACTGCGCATGAAGAATAAGGGAACGATCGTGGCATGCGATCGCGATGCAGAGCGGCTTGCGATCTTGAAAGACAATATGGTTCGGCTCGGTATTGATATTGTTCGCAGCGTGCGTCATGATTGGACACGGGGTCGAATCCCAGAAGAAATTGCGTCGGTCGCGCCATTCGATCGAATTCTAGTGGACGCGCCTTGCAGCAACACCGGAGTGATGCGACGCCGCGTAGATGTGCGATGGCGGTTCCGGCCCGGAGATTTAACCCGAATGCCAGACGAACAATTTCAGATTACGCGTTGCGCGGTCAGCTTGTTAAAACCGGGCGGCGTTCTTGTTTACAGCACCTGCAGTCTCGAAACGGAAGAAAATGAACAGGTGGTTACGCGCATGTTAGACCAGTTTCCACAGATGCGACTTTCGCGCCAGGAGTTCTGCCTGCCGTTTCGAGATCATTTCGACGGCGCTTTTGCCGCGCGTCTTGTCAATCCGGACTAGCCGGGCGCCAATAAGAAAGCTCAGTTGCATCTCGCCTGACCGATGGAATCATAAGCCTCTTATGCACGATATTCGGTTCGACAATCTGGCGAAACTTCTTGTGGAATATTCCATCCGGCTCAAGCAAAACGAAAACGTGTTGATCGAAGCATTCGACGCACCGGATGAAATGACGATCGCGCTTATTCGAGCGGCGCGGAAGATCGGAGGAGTTCCTTTTGTGCAGACTTATCGTGCCCGAGTGAACCGGGCGCTTGCGCTCGAAGCCTCCGAGCGGCAGCTCAATCTTTTGGCGAGCCATGAACTGGCGCGAATGAAAAAAATAGACGCATACATCGCCGTTCGCGGCAGCAACAACATCACGGAATTATCCGATGTGCCGGCGGAAAAGATGAAATTGATCGCCAGGAAAATGCGCCCAGTGCAGGACCAGCGAGTAAAAAAAACCAAATGGGTGGTGCTGCGCTGGCCGACGCCATCGATGGCACAACTTGCCGGAATGAGCACGGAAGCCTTTGAGGATTTTTATTTCGATGTCTGCACCCTCGATTATCGCAAGCTGCAGCCCGGCATGAAAGCGCTCAAGCGGTTGATGGAAAAGACGGATCGCGTCGAAATCAAAGGCCCCGGCACCGATCTGCGTTTTACAATCAAGGGAATTCCGGCGGTGATCTGCGGCGGTGATCGCAATATTCCCGATGGCGAAGTTTTTAGCTGCCCGGTGAAAGATTCGGTTCGGGGCAATGTGACTTTCAACGCTCCGAGCATTTATCAGGGGATCGGTTTCGATGGCATCCGTCTCGAGTTCAAGAACGGAAAGATCGTCGATGCCACAAGCAACGAGACGAAGAAGTTGAACAAGATTCTCGACTCAGATCCAGGGGCGCGTTACATCGGCGAATTTTCCCTCGGATTTAATCCCCGCGTCTTACAACCTATGCGCGACATATTGTTCGACGAGAAAATCGCCGGCTCCTTTCATTTTACTCCAGGACAAGCCTACGACGAAGCGGACAACGGGAATCGCAGCCAGGTTCACTGGGACATGGTAAGCATCCAGCGCCCGGAATACGGCGGTGGGGAGATTTATTTCGACGGCAAATTGATTCGCCGGGACGGAGAGTTTCTACCGAAACAATTGCGCTCCCTGAATCGAAACCCGTTCCGCAAACGCGCCTGAACGGGCCTGCGAAGACGTTTCTGCCTGATAAGCGCTCTCGCTTACGATTGCTTCGGTCCGGAATCGACCAGATTTAGGTGCATCACCGCGATGTCACCGCTATCGCCGAGCTGCAAATTCGTAATTTCGAACGTCGGCGCTCCCTCGCGCGGACTAGGACCGGCGCCGGGTAACTGGAGACGAACCTGTTTGGAATTCGAGTTCAGAACAACCGATGCAATCTCAAGTGACGGTGCGAACTCAATTGTCGTAATCTGGCACGGGACTGTCACGAAGACGGTGGCCTGCCCCGGTTGAGACGGCGTGAGTTGGACTGGGGCAGCTTCGGAATTCGATACGAGTTGCAGGCCCCCGACCGCGACTGAAGAGGACCCGCTCACAGGAGGCCGCTGTTGGGACGGAACCATCCGAATTGTGCCAAGGGTGCTTCCGAGCGGCTGAATCTTTGCGATCTCGAAGCTGACTTGGAAATTCATTGCAGGTTGCCGCTGCTGCGAGGGAGCCAGGCGCATTGTGACGACCTTGGATATGGGACGCACATTCACGCTTCCCATTTTGAAGCTCGGCGTCAGCTGCATCGCTGCGATCTCGAAAGAGAACGTGAGTTGCACGGATGTTTGCATCGTCGCAGCGGGTTGCGGCTTGGTCACCGGAGCGACTGGATGCTTGGTCACCGGAGCGACTGGAGGTTTGGTTACTGGAGCAGGCGGGATTTGGGTTGGTTCAGGCATGGTTGCAGGTGTGGTTGTTCGCGGAAATTCGCGCTCGGCAGAAATTGCGGCTTGGATATCAGGCGCGGGTGCCGTGACCGGTTCGGCTACAGGAGATTTGGCTGAAGTCACGGCGTCTTCGTGCGACAGGGAGTACTCCTGTCGGATCGGCTCAATTTCTGGCTCTGGTGAGGTTCGTGTTGCTACACCAGGCCGTACGAGCCCCTTTGCGACCGTCGGAATTTCAATCGGCTTTTCCGCCGCTATTGCAGAAGATTCGCTTACCGCACTAACGGCCGAGACCTCAGCCTTGCGTAGGGTCGGCTGCGAAGTCTCGGCGGTGTGTTCGATAACGGGGCCGACGCCGGAGCCAAAAACCGATCCAGTAAATGACGGCGATTCGGGTTCAGTCTGTCGCGACTTTTCTCCTGAGTAGTCGATAACCGGCCCGACTGATTCTGATTCGAAGAATGGTTCAGTGACCGGTGTCATCTCACGTAGTTCCGCATGGTGATAGGCAGAGACCTGTGCCTCTTTGGCCGTCAAATCCGCCAACTCATCAAAAGACCGGGTAGACTTGGCTGAAGGCAAGGCCGTGTGAAGCAGGGAAGGTTTCGATGCTGTCAGTCGGAGCGAAATCTGACGGGGTCCCCCGAAGAGGCCATTGCCGAGCGCAGGTTGTTTTGCTGCAGGAGCGAGGCCGCGTCTCGGCGAGGTTGCCACAGACTCGGGCTGCAAGTAACCCGCGATATTGAATGAGTAGCGGCGGCGAAGACCGGGTACAATCGCCCAAGCCAACACAAAGATACCCGCTAAGAGCAATCCACCGACGACCCATGTTCGGCGATTCAAGCCAACAATGCCGGGCTGCGAAATCGATTCGCCCTGTAATGGAGGGACAGCGGGTGCCACGGATGGTTTCGTATCGGCAGCCGTCGCCTGCTCGCTTTGTCCGGCGGGAGCAGATGCGGCCATCGCGGCCTCAGCGGGCGAAGCTGTCGCCGTTATTGATCCTTCAGAAGCCGATCCGGAAACTCCAGCCCCGGCCGGTTCCTCTGGCCGAACACCTGTTTCCGTCGCAGTCTGCTCGGTCGAGGCGGACACAGGCGGCTCTTCCGCCGTCTGTGCTACACTTGTGGTTTGCGTGCCTGAATCGGGCGGATTTGTCGCAACGGCCGAAGAAGCAGAAGGTTCGCCCTTCGACTTCTCCGCCTGTTTGTTCGCGGCTGCAAGGGCGTCGGGAATAGGACTTGGTTCCACCCCCGGGCTGCCCTCCGCCTGCGCTGCAATGGCACTGCCGGTGTCCACCCCAGGCTCCGGCGCTGCCGCGGGTTCCGGGCTTTGCATCCAGCCCACGTCATAAAAAGCGGCGGCAAAAACGCCGTTGAGCGCTTGTGAATAAATCTTTTTCGCCGAGCCGGTCCAGTCAGCGGCTTTCTCCGGATTGTTATGCTTAAATTCCCATGCCGCCTGGGCATAATAGAGAGCGGGCGTGTCTCCCGTGAACTGGAACTGTTCCATCATCGCCTGCGCGCGGCTGTCCTTTCCTTCAAGCAAAAGCGTCATGTAAATTTTGAATTTCATCAGCTCTGCCGCCTGATTCTTATCGCCCCCTGGAGTTCGCTCCAACAGGGCTTCAAAACGTTCCCGAGCCTTGGCGTAGTCTTTCTTTTTAAATGGAACTTGTGCGAGATTGTATTGTGCCTCACGGAATTTCGGATCCAGCCTGGCTGCTTTCTTGAAGGCGGCTTCGGCTTCGCCAAACTCTTTCTGCTCCATCAGAATTTCGCCACGCAAGTTCAGGGTCGCCGGTTGATTCGGCTGCGCCTGATCGGCTTCGTCGACTAATTTACGGGCCGCGGCGAAATCGCGCTGCCGCAGCGCCTGCTGAGCCTGCTCAAATTTTGAGCGCGCCAGAGCCTTTCCTTTTTCCGCACGCTCGACGGCCGTCGTTAGCGGTAACGAGGCACGCGCCTCACCGGCTGGTCTGTCCAGCCACCCAACTTCATACAGCGATTCTGCGAAAAGTTTATTCAGCTGCGGCGAAAAATTCTTCTCCGCTGCGCTCATCCAGTCTTTTGCTTCTTTCTGGTTCTTCTGTTGGAGCGCGACGGCCGCCTTTACGTAGTCAACTGCCGGCGTATCGCGCGAGAGCTCCAACTTGGCCAGAATCGAATCGACCATGTTTTCTTTTCCCTCGAGCAGATAAGTGAGAAGAATTTTGTATTGAATAAGCTGCGACGCTTCGCTTGCCAGATCGGATTCACTGCTAGAAAGAAGCGCCTCGAAACGGCTCCGCGCTGCCGGCCAATCTTTTTTCAGGAACGGAATTTCCGCCAGGTTGAAGCGCGCATTCCAAAACTTCGGATCGAGCCGGGACGCTTCGAGTAACGCCGCTTCTGCCTTGTCGTAGACGCCCTGCCGCATCAGGATGACGCCCCGCAAATTCTTCGACGCGGCTAGTTCAGGCTGACGGGCATCGATTGCGTCGAGTTCCTTTAACGCTTGCGAAAAATTGTTCGCGTCGAACTCACGGAACGCTTTGCTGTACATTCTCTCCAGTTCCGATTTGGTCGGAGCGACGTTTTCCGCTGCCAAGGACCCAGTCACCAGTGCTGCGACCACAGCGATCATCCAGATTCTCATGAAGTATGGACTGAAGCTTCGATCACCGCTTCTGACAAGTCGAAAGTTGCGCTGGACACAGTAATCTTCAGCCTGATTCGGAAAAATTGCCAACCGGCATCAACTTGATAGCCAGTAATTGCGCTCAGCCTAAAATTAATGATTCAAATTCGCTATGATCCGCAATCCCTCTAATGTCAGATGTGGCCGAATCGCGCCGATCTCCGGCAACTCTCGGGCAATAAGCCGGGCGTAGCCGCCTGTCCCCACAACATAAAGCTTTTTGCGCGGAAAATGCTCCGCTTTGATTCGCATCAGGATTTCACGGACAAGTCCACGATAACCAATTACCGCGCCGGACAACATTGCCTCGCTTGTCGATTTACCAACCACGGATCGCGGCTCTTTCAAAGAGATCTTCGGCAAAAGCGCCGTCCGCTGATACAGAAAATTCGTGATCGCTTCCAGCCCAGGCGCGATCACGCCACCGATGTACTTCCGCTCACCGGAAACGATGTCAAAGGTCACTGCGGTCCCGAAATCCACCACGATTGCGGGGAAGCCATAGAGCTCTGTAACTGCCACAGCATTTGCCAACCGATCTGCTCCGATTGATTTCGGTTTCGGATAATCAATGGTCAGACCCAGTTTCAACGTTGAATCCAGCCAGATTACGTCGACCTTTCTCGCCCCTTTCAAGATCGCGGGATTTTTTTCCGGCACCACTGACGAAACGACGATTTTCCTGATCTTTTGTCTTCTCAAAAGGCCCGCAACTAGGCCGCTGGAGAGTTTAGCCGTCGCGATCCGTACGGGAGCCGAAAGCCGCGTTATCGATGCGAACGCCAGCTTCGTGTACGAATTGCTGATATCGACCAATAAGTAATCGGTCATATGTTGCAGAGGCAGCCCTGAAGGGCTTCAAAGCTGCGATTCTTTCCGGGCCTAATCATACGGCGAACGGCAAGTCATGCACGGGCTACATGGAACGCTTCGCCCAGTCAAGCCGGTCAGTTCGCTTGTCCGACGGATTCGTCCTGTGGCGAACTTGCGACGCTTCCACCAACCGGATACCCTTCACCTGTGAGAAAACTAGTGCATCGGCCCCGCCGTTTGCGGCGTTCCCCTGCCCTGCAAAATCTTGTCCGCCAGACACAATTGAGCGCGCACGATCTTATTCTCCCGCTTTTTGTAAGCGAAAAATTAGAGCGGCGTCGCCCGGTCGCGAGCATGCCGGGGGTCTTTCAGCTCTCCCTGAAGGAGGTTGTTGATGAAGCACAACGCGTTCAAGATCTCGGTCTGCAAGCCGTCCTTCTTTTCGGGATTCCTGAACAAAAAGACGAACAGGCCAGCGCCGCTTATGCCGAAAACGGCATTGTGCAAAAAGCGCTGGGAGCCATCAAATCGAAATGTCCGGCGCTCGTTACCATCACCGATGTTTGTTTGTGCGAATACATGAGCCACGGTCACTGCGGCATAACGCGTATCGACGGAGATCATTTCCATGTACTCAATGACGAGACGGTAGAGCTTCTCGTGAGAACTGCGCTCTCCCATGCCGCGGCGGGCGCAGACATGGTGGCGCCGAGCGACATGATGGACGGTCGCGTTGGCGCTATTCGCGAGGCGCTCGACGCGGCCGGGTTCGATCAAACTGGGATCATGAGTTATGCGGCCAAATTTGCGTCGGCCTTTTACGGGCCGTTTCGCGACGCTGCCGAGAGCCCACCGCAATTTGGCGATCGCAGTTCTTACCAGATGGATTACGCGAACGCCGAGGAAGCGCTC
>QHOW01000242.1 GCA_003219435.1 Verrucomicrobiota bacterium
CCCAGCGCTTCATCGAGTTCGTCATGATGCACGCGCAAAACGCCGCGCTGTTTCTCGGGCAAATCCCAAATCCAAAAACGGGCGAAGGCGAAGTGAACCTGGAGCTGGCAAAGATGTTTATCGATCAACTGGCCATGATTCAGGAAAAAACGCGCGGAAATCTGACGAGCGAAGAATCAACCGTGTTGCGCAACGCCCTTTCCAATTTGCAGATGGCCTATGTCGAAGTTGCCCGGGAGACTGGCAGCGCGCGACCACAGCCTGCTCGCCCTGGCGAGGGCGCGCCGACAACCCCCGCCGAAGAGCCAGAACCGCCATCCAAACCGGCGGAACAACCATCGACAGGTGCGCCGGAGCCATCGGCGCCGATCACGTCGACTGAATCCGAGACCGAATCGAAAAAGAAATTCACGAAGAGCTACGGCCCATAACCGTTAATCCACTTTGCGTGTCCTCCCGAGCTGCCGCCCGCCACGCCGTAGATTAATTGCGAAGGCGGGAGGGACCCCACAGTCGAAGCTTGGAGCGCGCAAACCAATTCGAGTGGTCAATCGGCTTTTGGTGAGAACCTTCACTTCGTTCCGGATGACCGCGCGTTGATGCTGCGCGCCGTGTTGCGCCGGGGCTGCGCCGAAGCCCTCTTTTCCAGATTGGATTTCGATTCCGCTTTTGCCAACCTTGGCGCTGCACATTTCGTGTCCAATTTCCAAGTCCATAATGGAATTAGGCCGAAACATTCCGTATAAACCTCGTTAGAAGGGACAGGGGAAATAATGGCACTAATCAAATGCTCGTAATGTGAAAAAGATGTCTCGGATAAAGCAGCCACCTGCCCTAGCTGCGGAACTCCGCTTCTGGCAGCAGCGGACGCGCGAGTCACGGTAGACAACATCCCTGTCCGCGTAGTGAGAGCGGGCTGGCGATGGGAAGCTATTGGTGCACTTCTTGTGATCGAGGGATTGATCGCAGCCATCGCAGGGGCGGGCGGGTTCGGGTGGCTTGTGCTGATCGTTGGCTTCGCCATTTTCATGATCGGCCGCTTCATCAACTAACAGCAATCCCTTCTAGCAAGTCGATCAAGCTAACAGGATGGACGGAGAATGCTTGCGGGGTGGATTCATGCTTCCCCTTCGCCCATCCTATAGCTTATCTTTTTTGTTAGATCAACGGGCTAACGGTCCGTTTACTCGTTCTCATCCGAATCAAGTCACGTGCACTCACTCGCAAAGAGGCCCCGCAACGGGAACAAGGTAAATGCGGATACGACACTCCTTGCTAATTCGGTCGAAGCAGCAGAGGACGCGGGCTTGCGCTATGTGAGCGATGATCAACTCGGTTTTTCGCGCCGGCGGAAGGGCGAGGAATTCGAATATTTTGATGCGAAGGGAAAGCCGATTGATGACGAGCAACGATTGCTGCGCATTAAACGGCTTGCCATCCCGCCGGCATGGACTGATGTCTGGATTTGTCCATCGCCTAATGGGCACATTCAAGCGACCGGACGAGATGCCCGGAGACGGAAACAATATCGATATCATGAGCGCTGGCGGGAAATACGCGACGAGAACAAATACGATCGGCTGATCAACTTCGGAAAAGCGCTCCCGAAAATTCGCAGACGACTGAAGAAAGATTTGGTTCTGAGCGGTCTGCCTCGGGAGAAAGTGCTCGCCACAATCGTGCAGCTTCTCGAGCGGAGCTTTATCCGGGTCGGCAATGAAGAGTATGCGCGCGAAAACAAATCGTTCGGTCTTACCACCATGCAAGACCGACACGTGGACGTGAAAGGCTCGAAGCTGCGGTTCCGTTTTCGCGGCAAGAGCGGCCGCCAACATGAAGTGGACGTAACTGACCGCCGAATCGCGCGGATTGTGTCCAAGCTTCAAGACCTACCCGGCCAGAGTTTGTTTCAGTACCTCGATGATGAGGGAAACGTGCGCGATATTACTTCACAGGATGTAAACGAATATCTCCGAGAGATCACCGACGAAGATTTCACCGCGAAAGATTTTCGCACCTGGGCGGGAACAGTGCTCGCCGCGATCGGGCTTAGGGCTGCCGGCGAGTTTGAAACAAAGAAACAGGCCAAGGCCAACATCAAAAACGCGATTGGAGCGGTCGCGAAGGTTCTCGGCAACACGCCGGCGATTTGCCGTCAATGCTATATTCACCCGGTCGTTCTCGAAGCATATCTGAACGGAAATTCCGTCAATGGCTTGAAAGCGAAGACGGGGGAAACGTTTGAAGGAAAAGGCATTGATCTGGGCTCGGCGCAAGCAGCGGTTCTAAAGCTTTTGCAAGCCGGCCTGTAATCGCGCGAAGCAAGGGAGGAACCGGGCGATCGGCAACTCGTTAAGCGTACTGGGGGAGCGCGAGCATCTTGCTCGCTCTATCCGGCATGCTGCCGGATGGCCAGCACAAACATTGTTTCTGCCGCTCGGAACATGCTGCGCTCTCCGAGGCTGGTTGGCAAAATGCCAGCCAGAGCGAGCAGAATGCTCGCCGCTCCCCGCATTCACACGCGGGACGCCGCACACAGAGGCGGGCAGGCAGTGCGCTACCCTATCGTCCGGCTCTGCGTGAGGCCGGGGTCGGGCTTGGAGTCGCCCTCGCCCTGGCGCTCTTGCGGACATTAATTGTTTGCTGCCCCGCCGTTGAAGCCGCGGTTTGTCGTTGTTCTTCGGGATATTTTTTTGTGCTCGGCCAGATCAAACGCCAGGGCTGAGCCTTTATTGTCTGACTGAATTCCTTGAGATTTTCGCCGACCGGACCGAGATCGGTCACCGTGATTTTTAGTTTTTCTGACGACGTCCGAAGGTTCTGGAGGGTGAGTTCGATGTTGTCGTTTTCCGAAAGGCTGGTGCTGATCTTTTCGATCTTGATAAGCGATTGTGAGAGCGGGCTTTCTGGTGCGGTTAGATCGACAAGATGTGTCCCGAACGTTTTGAACTGCCCGAGCGCGAGAGTTAACTCGGAATTTTCATCCGTGAGACGATTGAGATTCTGGGCCGTCTGCTGAAGATCCTTCATCGTGTTAGTGGCCTCGGCCGCAACTGGCTTGATCACTTCAAGCATCTTGGCCGCGGCTTCGCCCAGATCGGGAGTACGTTCTCCCGCGAACATCTCGCCATCTTTTGCGCGGCCGGAACTTTCGGTTCCCTGCGTGATGTCGATGGCCATATCGCCGAGCAATCCGAGCTGCATCAGTCGCGCACGCGCATCGCGATAGACTCTGGCGCTTTTATCCACCTGCACCTCGACGCGCACTTCAAACTTCGGTTTGCCATTGGATGGAGTCGGGCTGGCGTTGGGTTCGGGCGGATGAACGGCTGCGTCGGTCTCCTGTGCGCGCTTTTCCTCCTCGGGAGAGACCGGCGAGAATAGTTTCTGGACTTGTCCGATTTTGCGACCGGCCAGCATGACCGGCGCACCTTGTTTAATTCCGGCCGCGTTATCGAAGTAAATCTTGTAAGTGACCAGCG
>QHOW01000246.1 GCA_003219435.1 Verrucomicrobiota bacterium
TACGGAATTGGTCGCGCAACATTACTCAACGTAGCGGGAGCGTACCATTCACGTTTGATGGAAAGCGTATATGAAAAGCTTGGCGCTGCACTTGAGCACGTCCCCGTGCAACCGCCGCGTTTTCCTGTGATTAGCAACGTGACCGGCGCTGAAGTGACAACGCCGGTTGAAATTCGGCGCACGCTGCAGGATCAAGTCACGGGCACGGTGCGCTGGCTCGATTGCATCGAGCGACTCGCCGGGCTCGGTTGCGATTTCTTCATCGAGCTGGGACCCGGCGGCGTGCTGGCTAGTTTACTGCGACGCGCGCGCAAAGGCGTAGAAGTGATGAGCGTGAGCGATTCCGCATCTGTGCAAGCCTGTGCTCAAAAATTGCGCGCCGGCTGACGGAAGGAAGCTTCGGATCAAAATTACAACGGCGCCCGAAGACAATTGGAAACGCCGGCACCAGATGGCGCTGAACCGCACCACAAGTGGATTGGCGTTTCACGTTTCTGGTTAGCGCAGCTCCGTCTCTGGCACTAAACACGAACAGACCCGGAGGGTTGGTGTGGAGATTAGCCGGTGGTTCAAACCACCGGTAACCGATCATGAAAAAAACATCAGCCCCGAAGGGGCTGCGGAGCCGGCGTCCAAACAACGGCGAAATCCAACCCCGAAGGCTTCCGGGATAAATTTTCGACGCCCCGACCGGGGCTTGATCTGCTGTCATTGTATTTTCCGGCGGTTTGCACCGCCGGCTAACCTCGGATCATCCCTCCGGGATTACAATGTTGCTGCTCTTCTCTCCCCTGCCATAGTTGTTCCGATGAACATTCAAGAGCGCATCGATTCCGATTTGAAAGAAGCGATGCGGGCAAAAGACACGACGAAACTCGCGGTCCTGCGCATGTTGAAATCGGCGTTGAAATACGCCGCAATTGCAAAATCTGGCGCGGAAGCCGAGTTGAGTGACGCCGAAGCCATTCAGGTTATTCGCAAGCAATCCAAACAACGCCAGGATTCCATCGACAGTTTCGAAAAAGGCGGTCGCGCTGACCTGGCAAAGAAGGAGCAAGAGGAATTGTCGATTTTGAACGCTTATATGCCGAAAGCAATGAGCGCCGACGAGGTCGAACAAGCCGTGCGAGAAGCAATCGCCGAAGCCGGCGCGACGTCCAAGGCACAGATGGGTGCGGTAATGAAAGCGGTGCAGGCGAAGGTCGCGGGTCGTGTCGACGGCAAGACGCTCAGTCAGGAAGTGTCACGACAATTGTCCTGAGAAATATCAATGACGAATGACCCGCCTTCGCTGAGCTACGGCGTGGCAAGCGAATGACGAAGGAATGACAAAAGCATCGAATGCCGAACAAACGCTGCGTCTTCCATTTGTCATTCTGGCTTCGTCATTAATTCGGCATTAGTCATTCGTGCTTCGTCATTTCAATCTTCTCGGCACCAAAATAATCGCGCAATTTCTCCGGCAGCCGCACTGAACCATCCGACTGCTGATAACTCTCAATCAGCGCCGCGAATAATCTGGGCAGGGCCAGCCCCGAGCCGTTCAACGTGTGGCAAAGCCGGTTTTTTCCATCGCGATCCTTGAATCGAAGATGCATCCGGCGCGCTTGAAAATCTTCGAAATTGGAACAGCTCGATACCTCCAGGAACGCGTTCTGTCCCGGCGACCAGACTTCGATGTCGTAAGTTTTGGCCGAACCAAAGCCCAGATCGCCGGTGCAAAGTTCGACGACGCGATAGTGCAACCCGAGCAGCTGCAAAACGCGTTCGGCGTTGGCAGTTAGCGATTCTAATTCTTCGTACGATTTCTCCGGCATCGTAATTTTCACCAACTCCACTTTGTCGAACTGATGCACCCGGATGATCCCGCGTGTTTCGCGGCCTGCCGCGCCAGCCTCGCGCCGGAAACAGGGCGTATACGCAACGAACTTCCTGGGAAGATCGGCAACGTTCAAAATTTCATCGCGATGAAGATTTGTCAGCGGGACTTCGGCGGTCGGCACGAGAAAAAGCTGGTTCTCTTCCAAGCCATACATCTCCGCTTCCAACTTGGGAAGCTGCGACGTGCCGATCATGCAATCGCGCCGGACAAGAAAAGGCGGACTGATTTCGGTGTAACCATGTTCGCGTGTGTGCAAATCGATCATGAAATTGATCAACGCACGTTCCAGTCTCGCGCCCGCGCCGGTGAAACAGATGAAATCGCTGCCGCTCAGCTTCGCCGCACGCTCGAGATCGAGAATTTTCAGTTTTTGGCCAAGCGCCACATGATCGGCCGGGTCACTCAACTGCGGTTTCTCGCCCCAACTGCGGACTACGCGATTGCCGCTCGGGTCTTTGCCGATCGGAACGCTCTCGTGCGGCAGATTTGCAATCTCGAGCAATAAGTTTCGTTGCTCTTGATCCAACGCGCTCGCGCGTTGTGCGAGATCGCCAATCTCATCGCCGATCTTGCGCACCTGGACTTCAAGTTCTTCGCTCGGTTCGTTGCGCGAACGTTTCGCGCCAATCTCTTTGCTCAAACGATTCCGATCAGCCTGCAACCGTTGCAACTGGGTCTCGATCTTGCGCCGTTCCGCATCGACCCGGAGCACTTCGGCAATTTTCGCCTCATCGCTACCGCCACGCGTCGCAAGCCGCTCGGAGACAAAATCTGGTTTCTCGCGAATCAGGCGAATGTCGAGCATGGCGCAGATTATCGACTAAGTTAAAAGCGTTACAAATGTTACAGCGTTAAAATGGCCTCCTTTGTAACATTGTAACTCTTTTAATCTTTTTAACTGCACTGTATAGTTCGCGCGTGGAGAAACTTGACCTTCTTGCTGTCGCGCTTGGGCTGGCTGCCCTGGCCGGCATCAACCTTTATCTCACGGTTTTCGCAACCGGACTGGCCATCCATTTCCACTGGATCACGCTGGCGCCACAGTATCAATCCCTCGAGGTGTTGGGCCATCCGGCGATTATTACAATTGCCGGCGTCCTCTACTTTCTCGAATTTTTCGCCGACAAGATTCCGTGGATCGATTCCGCGTGGGATGCCGTTCATACTGTGATTCGCCCGATTGGCGGCGCTCTGCTTGCAATTCAGGTGCTCGGCCATCCAAGTCCTGCGTATGCGGTGATCGTCGCGTTACTCGCCGGTGGTACGAGTCTCATCGCGCACACCGCAAAGGCGGCTACGCGTCTCGGCGCTAACACA
>QHOW01000247.1 GCA_003219435.1 Verrucomicrobiota bacterium
CAGTCGAAGCTTTTCTTTGCCCGCGCTGCCGTTGTGATCAGCTCTAAGTCGTCCACTTTGTTTGTTCGGGTTAGCACCCAGGAAATGGAGGATGGAGCGGCGCAGTTCAGTGGGAGTCCTCTCTAGATCGTCGAAAAAATAAAAGGCGAAACAGATCTGGGTGCACATAGCGCCTCCATCGCGCGACGATCTTGCTCGGATAAGAGAGCGAGAGGACAGATGGTTGCAGCAACCTCTGAATCACTGCGTCAGGATCAGTTGCGTCAAATCGACTAATCCTTCCAAGACGCACCCCCATGGACAACTGCGACCAGGCTCGTTCAACTGGATCACGGGCTAGAAAAATCACCTTCAGGTTTGGGAAATAACTGACGATTTGCTCAATGATCTCATCATTCAGCATTGAATAGGTTGGCGTGATGTCGCCAGAAAGGCGCGATCCTTTATGCGCGAACAAGCGCGCATAATTCTCCATGTCAATATAGGGCCGGGCACTCAGGCGGCTTACGCTCTCCAGAAAGTGAATATCGCGCTCGTCTCTGCAGCGCGGAGGGTTTGCTCGCTTAGCCTTGGTTAGTTTATTAAAATAATGCAGTTCCTTCAGGGGAGGCATCCAGAAATCGCCATGTGGCTCGCATTGCCGATAAAGCCACGAGGTCCCAGCTTTCTGAGCCCCTACACACAAGAAATCGGGCCGTGCGTCGCCCCTTGACGAGCGATCTGCTTCTTCATCGCGGCCGTTGCCGACGTGAGTTTTAAATGGCCAGGCCAAACGCATCTTTGTTTATTTTCTCATCGGTGCCCGAAAAGCAAGGACAGAAAGGAAATAAGTCGTTCGTTGACAAGCGACCGGATTTGATTCCCCGTTTGCAACCTTCGTGTCGGCCTCGGTGGTGTAAGGAGTTCTGTGTAAAAAGCAAAGGAGGGTGTATCCCGGTTCAAATTAACCAAAACATGAACCACAAGGAGGATACACCCAATGAGAGCAAGCGAAGCCCTCGTTATTGAAGCTGACAAGAGTTGGGAGCGATTGCAACGGGCAAAGGAGTTTTTCTTTGCCGATCTGGAAGAGCAGATGAAAGAAAATCACCGCAGGTTTCTGGAGATGCTCATGATGGAGGAGCGGCAATGTTTTCTGCAAGCCCATCCCTACCAGCGCCATCGTGAGCGGGTCGATCAGGCCAATGGTTTTTACCAGCGCAGCCTCTCCACGCGTCTTGGGGTGCTGGAGTTGCAGGTGCCACGGAGCCGCTCTGGGGCGTTCCGGCCGCAAGTGTTGCAACGCTACAAGCGCCGCGAACCTGCAGTGGATGCAGCGCTAAGAGAAGTGTTTCTGTGCGGAGTTTCCACGCGCCAGGCCGGCAAGGCGCTGGCTGGGCTGCTGGATGAGGCGGTGAGCGCGGCCACGGTCAGCACGGTGGCCAAGGCGTTGAATGAAAGTGTCGCACAGTGGCATCGGCGCAAATTGACTGAGGGGTACCAGCATCTGATCCTCGATGCCGTGAGCGTGCGGCTGCGGCTGGTGGGCAAGGTGCAGCGGCGCGTAGTGCTCTGCGCTTATGGGATCACAAGAGAAGCAAAGGGCCAGCTGATCGATTTCCTGCTAGTCAAGGCGGAAGGCGAAGATACCTGGAAGAGCTTGCTTTTGGATCTATGGAACCGCGGGCTAAAGGGCGAGCAACTCAAGCTCATTGTCACCGATGGCAATGCCGGCTTGGTCAAAGCGCTCGCATACGTCTGGCCGCGAGCAGCGCATCAACGCTGCTGGGTGCATAAGCTGCGCAATTTGCAGAGCCGGCTGAAAGCTTCGCAACGTCCCTGCCTGGAGGAAGCCAAACTCATCTACCAGGCCGCCAACCAGAAGGAGGCGCTTGAGCGTTTTAGAAAATGGAAACACCGTTGGCAGGCTGCGGCCCCCCGGGCGGTGCAATGTTTGGAGGTTGATCTGGAGGAGCTTTTTTCCATCTTCAGTTTGCCTGCGGCTCATCGCAAACGACTGCGGACCACCAATGTCATCGAACGACTCTTTGTCGAGGTGCGCCGCCGCATCCGCACGATGTGCGCTTTCACTACCAGAGACAGCTGCGAACGAATCTTATTTAGCGTCTTCTACCGAATGAACCAATACTGGGACAAACACCCTCTAAAATCTTTTACACAAAATTCGTGACGCTACCTTTCTTGAAAGAGGCGAAAGATTGGTATTGACAGACTGAAAACGAGCGGCTAAAGTCGGTCGATTACGTCAACCGACGTTTCGACGTATCTTCGGCACAGCTGAATACGCCAGTGGGGCTGGACCTACGCTGGAACACCGCTTTACGCGATCTCAAGATCCAAGTGGAACCAAAGGAGTCAGGCCGAGTAAGGAGACCCTTGTCTTTGGTCTGTGCGATTTTCGCCCTGCTGGGAACCATCAGGAGCGCGGCAGATACACCTCCAACGATCACGCGCCAGCCTTGCGACAAATCAGCGACTATTGGCGAGCAGTGCATTTTCCAAGTCACAGCGACCGGAACGGAGCCGCTGAGTTACCAGTGGCGACTGAACGGCACCGATATTGATAGCGAACATGCCCGGACTTCCGATTACACCACGCCCGCGGCTGTGCCAGAAGATAACGGCAACGTCTATTCCGTCGTGGTTAGTAACAGCGCCGGAAGCGTGACCAGCGTCGATGCCGTTCTAACTGTTCCTCCGAATGAAGTTTTTGGCACGGCAGCGGATGGCTCTGTCTTGCACTGGGACGTCTATACGCCCGAGGGCACCGGGCCCTGGCCGGCATTCCTGCTAATTCACGGCGGCGGCTTCGTGGCCGGATCGCCCACCTCGAATCAGGAGGGAGTTACCATTTGTAGGGACTTGCAGGTGGCCGGTTACATCGCTTTTGCCGTCACCTATCGCCTCGCTCCTCCAGGTCACCTTCGCGATCAAACCTCGAGCGGCCACGCCCCAGAGCAATATGATGATGTGAAACTGGCGTGCCGAGCGGCCCGGGCCGATACGCGGTGCAATGGGCTGCTGGGGGCAGTTGGCGGCAGCGCCGGCGGCGCGCATGCCGCCTGGCTGGCCGGGGACAACTCAACGACCACCGACCCCCCATGGTCGGGGCAGGACCGCCCGGATGTTGTCATTGCTATGTCAGGGCCGTATGACTACCTCGATTATCGCGACGACATCAATAACCTGGATGCCTTTATCGATGAAGTGACCAATTACTGCGGCGTGCCTGCGACTCGACACCCAACACCCGAGGACGCAGCTATCCTGACAGCTAACTCGCCGGTCACCCCGCCTGACGCGACCGTGAAGCCTTTGCTTTTGTTCGACTCCACTGGCGACACTCAACCCTACTATGAGCAGGATGACATGGTCGCCGCGCTCGATGCAGCCCTGGGCGACAATCCGCCGAACTATGAGGCCTACACGATTTCCTGCAATGACCATGGATTCAAACTCTGGCTCGACACTATTACCGAAACTGGCGAGACGGTGAAGGACCGGACACTGGCTTTCATCGCTTCTGCCTTTGCCGCGGCGCTGCCGGCGATTACGACTCAACCTGCCGATCAAACAGTTATCGTAGGCAGAAAGGCGACATTCAGCGTCATCGCCAGCGGAAGGGCGCCCTTGAGTTATCAATGGAGGAAAAACGGCACAGACATCTCAGGAGCGATCGATAGCACCTACACGACAGCCCCGACCAGAGACTCCGACAATGGCACAGTCTTTACAGTGGTCGTCACCAATTCCCTTGGAAGCGTGACGAGCAACAATGCCACACTCACTGTAACCTCGGCTTTACCTCCGACCATTGCGACTCAGCCGTCTAATCAGAGGGTCCACGTGGGACAAACCGCGAAATTCAACGTGATGGCCACGGGCACGCCGCCGTTGAGTTATCAGTGGAGAAAGAATGGCGTGAACATCGACGGCGCGACGCGGTCGTCCTACACCACTTCACCGACCACTCAGGAGGACAATGGAAGTCTCTTCTCAGTCGTTGTAAGTAATAGCGCCGGCAGCGTGACCAGTAACGATGCGACGCTGACGGTGCGATAATCAAACACGTAGGATCCAATCCAAGAAAAATCCGTGCCGTTGCTTTCCCGCGCCTTTTATATTCTCCAATCACCCACGGCGCGAAACAGACTGCCGCACTTCTTCTTTCGTCAATGTGGGGACCTGGTGCGGATCAAGCGGTGAGCACTTGTGGACTCGTGTTTTTGATTTGGCTTGACCTTGCAAGGCTTGGTTCGGTATCGTTCTTCGCTGGTTCCATTTCACCTATGAAAATATCATCCTCAGGCCGCTTGCTCAGCTTCCGCTTTCCTCTCAGCCGCGCCGCCCGAGCCGGAGCGCTCTTCCTCTTACTTCTCGTGGGTCTCTCGGCGGCCCAGCCTTGCTCAGCAGATGACGGCGGCACGCTGGTGGTTGCGCGAATTTCTCACACTGCAACCTTATTGGCGGACGGGCACGTTCTCCTGCTGGCGGCAGGCGGCAAAGCCTTGGTTCCGTACTCAAGGCTTCCGAGTTATATGACCCCGAAACTAACGTTTGGACGGCGACTGGAGACCTGCATCAGGAGCGCCATATTCACACTGCCTGTCTCCTGCCCGATGGACGGGTGCTTGTTGCCGGCGGGATAAATCATTACAACACTTGGCTGGACAGCGCTGAGATCTATAATCCCGCCCTCCTTCCCAACGGCCTCGTCCTTATGACCGGCTCCGTCGAGGGCACGTCAGAGCTTTACAACCCCGCCACCCGCACCTGGACGGTCACTGGCAGCATGAATCACCCCCGGTATGATGGCCGGACTACTTTGCTGCCTAATGGAAAGGTTCTCGTTGCTGGCGGGGACTTTATTCCCGAGGCTGAGCTTTACGATCCAGCAACCGGCTTATGGACTGATACTGGTAGTCTGGTCACCCCGCGTCGTTTGCAAGCCCAAACTCTGATGGCTGATGGACGCGTCCTCATGGCTAGCGGCACAAACCAGTCTGGTTCATACCTAACCAGTGCGGAGATTTACGATCCCGCAACGGGAATATGGACCCAGACCGGCGATATGATGGAGGGCCGTACTGCGGCTACGGCCAACCTGCTATCGGATGGGGGAGTATTCGTTGCAGGCGGGCTTAACGTTTCGTTCATTGGGCTCACCAGCATCGAAGAGTACGACCCCCTGCAACGCACCTGGCACGTTAGTGACTTAAACCTCCAGTATGGGCGCTTCAGCCATACCACCACTACGCTCCTCGATGGCAGCCTGATTGTAGCTGGGGGATCCCACAGCGGGTTTAATCTCCCGCGCGACGCCGAGCTGTTCGTTAGTCCGAGATAAGGTACTTCACCGTGAAGATACTACTAACATCTGTTTCATCAGTCATCCCTCTCGCCTTGAGTCGCGTCGGCCCAAATCGAAGCCTTACTTCCTCTTTCGATCGTCTCCTCCCTTGGGGCAACGCAGCTCTGCGTTGCCGGCTCCGGTGGGCCTCTGGTTATTCATCATAGTGGGCGTACCGCCACTTTGCTGGCAGACGGCACAGTCTTGCTTGCGGAGGGTGCTGACGCAACGGGCACCATCACGGACGCGTGCGGGGCCTACAACCCTGCAACTTAATACTTGGACCGCCACGGGCACTCTTAACGAGGCTCGCGTGGTGCATCAGAGCATCCGCTTTCCGATGGCCGCGTCCTTGTCCTGGGGGGGGCGAAGTCTGTCTCAAATCAGCAGGAAGGGTCCAACCCGCCTGCGCCGAAAGCTTCGGCGGTGGCAACCGCTCACTTGTCTCGCCGTAGCAAAACGAAGAAGGAATGCCCGGCTCTCAACACTCAACCATCAACCATCGACTTATCTTGGCGGCTGCATGAACTCGATGGTTGTGCGCTCGGGGTCGCGCACGTAAAACGACGCGCTTCCCGGCATTCGGGCCCGAAGTGAGGGTTTGCGGTTTGCCCGCTGCCTTCCAACCGGATGCTGTGATCGTCTTCAGCACCGCATCAAGATCATCGACCAGCAGGGCGACATGCACCGATCCAACGTCGCAAGGTCGACGACGGACATGTTTTCGGTCGGGCGGGGCAAGGTACTCGAGTAACTCGATCTTGTGACCGCCGGGCGCTTTTAGCACCGCGAGCTTGATCTCAGCATCGGCGACACCGGTAATCTCTTTGGCCATTTCGCCCGTTTGATGCGCAGTATGCGAAAGCTCGAATCCGAGCACATCACGCCAGAATTCCAGGGATTTTTGAAGATTCGAAACGGTGATGCCGGTGTGATCGGCGGCAATGATGCGAAATCCCGTCTTACTCACAGAATCAGTCTAACCGCAGATTTCGCAGATTACGCAGATTCCAAAGACGAGAATACCAGATAAAATCAATTGGCGGCTGCTAATCTGTGTAAATCTGTGAAATCTGTGGACGATTATTATCCACCGCCGCTATGACCTTGAGCTCGATCGCGATCGGCGTGGGCAGCGCGCCGACCTCGACTGTCGTGCGGGTCGGATTTGGTTTGCCTGCCCTGGCGAAATATTCCGCGTAGACTTCGCGAGCTTAAGATGCAAGCGAGCGAGCCGGTCCGCTTCGATCAACGCGGTGCTAGTGGTGGTGTTTCGCGACGATCAAAGGCTTCGCAGTGCTCGGAATGCCGTTGGTAAAGACAGTCACCAACGCCGGGCCCAAAGGAAAGCCTGTTACCGGGACAGAGGTAAAGCTGGTGTCCGACCAACCGGCCACCGGATCGACCGGCAGAAAAGCGACCTGGCTGTTCTCGATGCTACGCAACTGCACGATCGGGTAATTGCTAGATGAATCTTGGGTGTTCCCGCTGGAAGCTTGCGAGATGCCCTGGAAAAGTGAACCCGTCAGTCTTAGCGGATTTCCAGAGATAAGTCTTCGAGGAGCTCTCTCGATTACAGGCTGCCAGTCGCTGCTGAAACCAAGGCCGACATCGTAGAGTTCGGCGCTCGGGGTATAGGCGCCCCCGATCCCGTAACCGGTGGCAACGAGCACCTTTCCGTTAGGCAACAATGTCGCCGTGTGGTAAGCGCGCGCGGTCGCGAGACTGCTAGTGGTCTGCCAGGTCCCGCTCGCCGGATCGTAGAGTTCCGCGGTCTCGGTAGGTACGCCCGGAAAGCCTCCAGTGTAACCGCCTTCGACCAACACTCTGCCGTTAGGCAGCAAGGTGGCCGCATCTCGGCCGCGTGTGGTGGCGAGGCTGCCAGTGCGCTGCCAGGTCCCGTTCGCCGGATCGTAGAGTTCCGCACGCGCTATCCAGAGAATATCGAAGTTGTAACCGCCGGCCACCAGCACCTTGCCGTTGGGCAGCAACGTGGCTGTATGTCCGTCGCGTTTGGTCGCGAGGCTGGCCACTTCCGTCCAAGTCCCGCTCGCCGGATCGTAAACTTCGGCACTGGTGAGCTGATCGTTCTCGTTCAGGTTGAGACCTCCAGTGACCAGCACGTTGCCGTTCGGTAACAAGGTTGCAGTGTGATCAACGCGTGCATTGTGAAGGCTACCAGTCATGGTCCAAGTTCCGCTGGCTGGATCGTAGAGTTCACAACTGGCAACCGCCCCCTGCAAAATGACGCTGCCACCTGCGACCAGGACCTTGCCATTGGGAAGTAACGTGGCCGTGTGATCACCCCGACGTTGAATCAGGCTTCCGGTTGTCATCCAAGTGCCGCTCGCTGGATCGTATAGTTCCGCGCTGTCGAGAGTTTGCTCGGGAGTGTGATAATTAACGCCTGCTGCGACCAGGACTTTGTCGTTAGGCAGCAATGTCGCGGTGTGACGTAATCGATCACTTTTTAGCCAGTCGTTTTCAGTCGGTCAACATTAATCTTTCGATTCTTGAAAATCTTTATTGCCCCGCCGTCAAAGATTTTTTGCCGTGCGCCGAATTCATTGAGGCGGGTTACGCAGTAACTGCAAAACGGCAGTCAATAGCAGTAAAGCTGCGGAGGCCAACCAGCATTTCGCAATTTAGCTGTCACGTTTGACCGCGTGGCCGGAGCGACAAAATCATAGCGTTGGCCCTTGCGCCTGGTCGCATCGGCTAGATCGAGACTTTGCCAGGTGCTACTCGTTGCTGTGGA
>QHOW01000248.1 GCA_003219435.1 Verrucomicrobiota bacterium
AGCCGGGTAAGGCGCGGCTGGGTTGATCTCGAATCGGGCGCAAATCCAAAACCGCTGCATACGACAATTGAGACGATCCTGGCCGAGGATCCAAATGCGGCGCCTGTTCTCGTTGACCAATGGCTTGGCCTTGCTTTACGCGAGCGCGATCCGGCCGCGGCCGAGCGCGCCCTGGCCGCCATGCCGACCGGCGGGTGCTACGACGAAAACGTTCCTTTCCCTAACAGTTGGTGCGAGGGGCGTGTCGCCCAGCTTCGGGGCGATGAGCCGGCAGCGCGCACCGCGTTTATCAACGCGCGAGAAGAACTTGAGCAAACTGTGCGCAACCAACCCAACTATCCAGAAGCTCTCTGCGCGCTCGGTGTGGTTGATGCCGTTCTGGGAAACAAGCAGGACGCAATTCGCGAAGGCCAACTGGCAGTCGAACTGATGCCCGTTAGCAAATGCGCCATCGAGGGCCCGCTGTTGATCGAGTACCTGGCCGTAATTTATGCGTGGACCGGCGACAAGGAGCGCGCAATCGAACGATTGAATGAGGCGGTGAAGCTGCCGGGGAGCGTTCTGAGCTACGGCCATTTGCGTCTCAATCCCATTTGGGACCCGCTGCGCGCCGATCCGCGCTTTGATGCGATCATTGCTTCGCTTGCGCCGAAGTAGAGGAGGGCACACGCCCTCGCGTACTTCGATTGGCGCCCTCGCCAATCGCCAGGAAGGCTAAAAGCCACTCGGGGAGCTGCCCTGCGCTGAAAGGGTTCACTAGCGAAGGGTGCCGCATCTCGCCGGCAGGACATCGCTGCTTTTCGGACTTACGCAATCGACGGGCCGCTTTACGCTGAGGCTTCGCGGCGAAAGTGCGCCCCGAACCGAACGCGAGGGCGCATGCGCTCCGGTAGTGTCCTAATTTGACGAAAAGATCAATTTTCAGGCTTCTGATCCTGCGGGAGAAGGTCCGGCTGCTTCGCGACAAATAACTCACGCTGCGGTTCTGGAGGCTTACGGAATTCGGGTCGGCAAATTTCTAGCCCATCAATACGAGGGTCTTTATTCAGCTCCAACAAACCAAAATAGCGTTTGTTTTTCTTGCCCTCATCAAACGTGATGAACGCATCGGCTTTGCAGATCACTGCTGTGGCCAAATGGATCGCATCGGGCGTCGGTAGCGTTTTACCCTCCTTGTTATTCGATAACATGGCCGACGCTTTCATTGAGGATTTAGCGTCTCGATTATCCAACCGTGTGCAACTTTCCACTGACGCTTTACGTGCCTATACCGATGCGGTTGAGCGTGCGTTTGGCGCGGAAGTGGACTACGGCTCAATCGTCAAAACTTTTGGACAGGCGGAAGTTGAAGAACAGAGGCGCTATTCTCCGTCGAAGATCACAGGCGTCCGGCGTATGCCGGTGCAGGGCCAGCCGCACATTGATTTGATCTCCACCAGCCACGTCAAGAAACAGAATCACACGCTGCGGATGCACTGCCGCAGACTAACTCGGCTGACGAATGCTTTTTCCAAGAAACTGGAAAACTTCAAAGCCGCTGTCGCGCTTCATTATGCCTATTACAATTTCGTGAAATCCAACATCGCGATTCGTTGCACGCCCGCGATGGCCGCTGGCGTTACAACACCTTCTGGACAGTTCGCGATCTCGTGGAAATGATTGAAGGGTGAGCGAGCGCATTGCAAAACTAAAGGAGGCAATAGAAACGATGCACTATTGCAAAGCGCAGTATGTTCGCTCCGAGCTGGTGATTGATTTGTTTCGCGGCGAAATCGCATGGGATGGCGTTGTCGATACGTTCGAGCTTGAAGGGCATCCAAAGGCAAAGCATTGCTATGCTTGGTCATTCGTCGAAAACGGCGAGCCGAAGTACACAACTGTGCTGGAAATTCCGCCTGTAGATTCGCCGGAGAGCGCCGTCAAGATCGCGATTGCGAGCAAAGCGCGGTCGCAAACAGATTAGCATTGACAAAAAAAGCGTTCCATAACCACAATGGCCCTGCGCCGCGAATATTAACGCGGACGTGTGAAAACGCTCGCGAGCAAAATCCAACTCGAATTTCAAATTGAAGGCGTGGGGCACTGCGCTGTTTACGAGGATGAATTGCAGCCCATCTGGCCGCTAAACGAGCAAGATCGAGAGGCGAAGATCGCACAATTTGCAAAGGAATACGGATTCCATCTGAGCTTTTATAAACTGGGGCTGTGCGCCATTTTCGTAAAGAATCCGACCAGCTTCCGCTTGTAATTCTTTCCAGTCAAATTAGGACACTACCTGCGCTCCCCGACAGTTGACGAACATTCGCCGAATATGCGATAAGAATCCTTTTGTTTTTCTTCTTGACAAAAAGGGCACCGTCCCTTACCTGCCGGGTTATGAAAAATTATGAAAAAAGAAACAAAATGGGAAATCGCTAAACGTTTTCTCGCGGCAGCGCTCGTGGTAGCAGCAGTTGTCGGGGTTAGCGCCTTTACAATGCATACCCCCGCTCATAATCGAAATAGTCTGGCTCGTTCTTTGAAGAATATTCAAACTGATCAAGCAATACTATTTTATGCAGGCTCCGGCCCGAGCAGCGGCCCGGATTGTCTTCGCTTCGTGGAGAGAGTCCCGGCAATGACCGGCGAGAGCAGGGCGCTGGCAGAGAATTTGAAATTAGTCGCAGCGGCACTTTAAGCCGCTCGCTTAGGCAACGATCAATGCGCCAGTCCCGGAAATTTTTGGGCCTGGCTGTGTTGTGTACTGCAGCTGCCGGATGTTCGCGCCTCCGGCGAGTATGATCGTCTTCAGAGAAGACGATCCAGCTTTCATTGCGGCTCGCTCAGAAGAGAAACCCCCAGGTCGGAAAGCATTTGCGAGCACGCGTTCCTCCGAGGTGGCATCGGAGCAGAAGCTCGCCGAGATCGGCTCTCCATTCGGCCCATTGAAGGAACTTGCATCGCTCATCGCCGATCGCCCAATACAGAAAGTTCGGCGTTGGGTGCTTGGCATTTCGACGGGCATGCAGATAAAGCGATGCGAAGTCTTCTGCGCGCCATAGCGCTTCGGCGGCGCCACGACGCATCGCACTCCAAAAGCACTTCGTGCAAAATGCGTACAAGACGGGCATTCTGTTTCGCCAAAGCTTTGAGAGAGCGTGGGCGTCCTAGCGTCGCTCTTAAGAGCGCAATGAGCGGGTGGGTCGTTGCAGCGCGCTTCCGCCGGCGGGGGATCGCTGCTTTCGGACTTATACAATCGAAAGGCCGCTTTGCGCTGAGGCTTCGCGGCGAGGGCGGGTGCGCTCCCCGACAGTTGACGAACATTCGCCGAATGTGCGAGATCTTATGTTTTTCTTCTTGACAAAAGGGGCACTACCCCTTAGCAGCCGGGTTATGAAAAAGAACAAAGGGGAAATCGCTAAACTTTTTCTCGCGGCAGCAGTAGTTGTCGGGGTTAGCGCCCTTGCAATACATGGCTCGTCCTTTGAAGAGTATTCAAACTGATAAAGCGATACTATTTTACGCAGACTTCAGCCCCACCGGTCCGGATGCCCTGCGATTCGTGGAGAGAGTCCCGGCAATGACCGGCGAGAGCAAGGCGCTGACTGAGAATTTGAAATTAGTCGCGGCGACACTTTAAGCCGGTCGCCTGGCTAACGATCCTGCGCCAGTCCCGCAATTTTTGGGACTGGCTGTGTTGTGAACCGCAGCTGCCGGATATTGGCGCGTTCGGCCCTTGATGATTGTCTCCAGAGGAAGCGGATCCACCTGTTCCACTGGTGGCTCGCGAAGCTTTGACGCAGGCAGACGCACGTGTCCTCGCGTCGCTTTTGGTTGTTTAACGTGCGCACTTAATTTATTTGAGATGAGATGACCTCTAAGCGCATTTACGCGGCTTGGGCCGGGGTCCACTTCTTCCTTATAACGGTAATTTGTCTTCGCGGGATATTCGCCCTCGTTGCGACGGACGCAACCATATTGCCGTCTGCGCTGAATACGTGCGCGCGCAGTGGCGAAGTGGTTCTGGCATCGGTGTTGGGCAAGGACCTCGCTGCGTCTAATGCCTGGCGGCTGGGTATAGCCACTTATTTGCACGCTGCGGGCAGCCAGGCGGGATACGGCTTTTTTGCGCCGAATATCCCAGGTTACCACAAGTTAACCTTGGAACTATATCACGAGGATGGCCACATGGAATATGATGTGCCGCATGTGCAGGGCGGAGCCGCCGCCCTTCGTCTGGACAGTTTGTTAGACAGGCTGGCGGACCCGCTTTACGAACCTTTGCGGGAAGTGACGGTCAAATTGCTCGTGCTCTCCGTCTGGCAGGAGCACCCTGATGTGAAAAAGATTCGGGCCATTTTCGGCTCGGTTAACCCGCCGAACATCAGTGACTTTGAACATGGGAAAAGAGAATCGTTTCAACCACTGTTCAGCTACGACTTCAGCCTTCGTAACGAAGAAAACCAGTCAACGCCCCAATGAAACAGCTGCGAGCATGGGGCAACGATTTGATGGTTTTTTTGTTTCCGCTGGAAACCGACAGGTGGCTTACCGTTTTGCGTATCGGCCTGGGTCTGCAACTTGCCGTCTATACGCTGTTCTTAAAGAATGACTGGCACTATTTGTTCGCCGGGACTGCCAAGGGTCTTGTCAGCCGTGAATTGGGAGAGGCCATTACTTCGTTGGATAGTCCTTTCATTCCGAAACTTGGCTGGCTTGTTGTTCTTGGCGGTCACATCGGTGTCGGCGAGGAAATGGTGCTTTCTGTTGCCTGGGCTGGCTTGCTTTGTGCGGGATGTTTTTTATTACTGGGACTTTTCTGCCGCCCGGCAGCCATCATTGCCTGGTTTCTTCACCTTTGCGCGGCTGAAAGCGGCGGATTGCTGGCATACGGCGCCGATAACCTTATGACCATGGGACTTTTTTATTTGATGTTGTCGCCACTGCCAGATCGGTACTCGCTTGATCAGTGCCTGGTAAATAGAGAACCGAAGGATCCACAACTTTTAGGCTTTTGGCAGCGCGTCTTACAGTTACACCTGTGCATCGTTTATTTTATCGGAGGCCTGGCGAAATGCCTGGGCAGCGGCTGGTGGGATGGATCAAATCTCTGGCGAGCCCTGACCCGACCTCCTTTCAACGTCATTTCACCGGATATTCTTATTCGATTCAAATACGTTCTGCCTGTCCTCGGAATTTCAATCTGCCTGCTCGAAGTTGGTTACGTAATTTTCATTTGGATGAAAAAGACCCGGCTCGTTTGGCTGGTTGGCATTTTGGGGATGCATATCGCCATCGGATTGACAATGGGAATGTATCTTTTCGCGCTCGTCATGATCGTATTGAATCTTGCTGCGTTCGGCGTCGATTCCGGAGTTCTTTTCCTCAGGCATCGTCAAAGAGAAACCACGGATTACACGGACTACACGGATGGCACGGATAAGGAGGCTCAGGCATGAAGATCAGGATTACTGCGCTCGTCAGGTTCTCGCGGGCGCAAAACTCGTTTCCATTCCAAGCGCGCATTCTTGAAATTAAGGAGAATGGCGAGGTCCAACTGCGTGATGCTTAAATATCCGATCATTTGAGCCACGTGTGCGTCAGTAAAGCACGAGACCACTTTTGGATCGATGATCACCGCATCATCCACAATCAAGTCTGGAATAAGGTCGCCAACTAATTCGCCGCGATAAAAACCGGGAACGAGCTTTGGACTGAAACACGGTGTCCATAGTGCTTCAGTTCGATGATCATTGCGCGTTCGTATAGTTTTTCGTCCAGTCCCGGTTTCAACTCGTTGAGCACTTTCATGGCAGCTCCGATTATTTTGTGGCTCAAGTCTTCGTGAATCATGTCATCCGTGTTATCTGTGTAATCCGTGGTTGACTCATCCGACCCTGAAGCGCACGTCGCGGATCGTCTTTGTGCCGAAGCGTTGTTTTGGCTTTCGCAGGATTTCGATCTTGGAAATTTGTTCAAGCTCGTAGTGAAGCGCCGGTTGAAGGACGCGGACGTAGAGAATGCCTTCGCGCAGAGCGACGGGCGCGAAATGCGCGGCAATGAATTCGCCGACGATTTTTGACCACGCTTCGATCACTTCGCTCTCGTGCAACCCTTCGCGCAATCCGAGGCGCATCAGGAACGACGCCCAGAATCTTCGAAAGCCTCTGATGCCACAACCGAAGTCAAACAGCGAAAAAGGCGCGTTTTCCCTCAAAACCTTTCAATTCGAATTCGCCAAGCGAACGCGCCGGAACGAGCTCTCCCAGCTTTGTGCGCGCCGTTTCGCTCAGGCCGCAAGGTTCGCCCAACGAGCCTGCCAGTTTTTCCAGGCGGAAGGTCAAATTCACTTCGCTTCCCACCAAGCTTTCCTCGCCCATGGATGCTATGCCACCGATCGCAACTGGTCCGAAGTGCACGACGAAGCGGAAGTCGGGCCCGCCTTTCTGCTGGAATTCTTTTAAGGCGGAGATCACTGCCATGATTTCTTCCGGAGTCGTCGCGGCGTCGGGCCAATAGGCAAGAAAACCATCGCCTAGATATTTGTTAACAGAACCGTGTTGATTCTCGATAATTTCCTGGCAAGTCAGAATCCACGCTCCAAGAAGTACATCCAAGTCCTCACTCTGCAGGCTGCGGCTGAGCGGCGTGAAACCGCGAATGTCCGCGACGAGAAGCCAGCAAGGTATGTTCTCGATTTCCCGCAACGTTTGCTGCGTCACGACGCTTTTGTATTCGTCTGAAATCGCGAGCGGCTGACGAAATTTAAAAATCTGATCTCCGATTGTGACTTGATCGCCGTCGCTCAGTCGAACCGGGCGATGAATCCGTCGCTTGTTCAAAAAGGTTCCGTTGCTGCTGCCAAGATCGATCAGCCAAAGTTCGCCGATATTCTGTACATGAATGAGTGCGTGTCGGCGTGACACTTTCGGCGATTCCAAC
>QHOW01000093.1 GCA_003219435.1 Verrucomicrobiota bacterium
CGCGGGCATGTTGCCCGCTGTTCGCGGCATTCTGCCGCGAACCCCGCGAGGCAGTTACGAAACTGCAAAGGAGGAATGTCCCATCCACAACGCCAAAGAGCCGTCCGGCAACATGCCGGACGGAGCGAGCAACATGCTCGCGCTCCCCAAAGCGCGGCAACTCGCAAGCCTTCTGAGCCGAGTCATTATTGTTGTTCGCTGCGCATCTTTTGTTTCGCCCGTATTCGCGCAATCAGACGCGGAATTTGCAAAGGCAAACCAGGATTACGCACAGAACAATTTCAAGGAAGCAATCTCTGGTTACGAAACTCTTGTCCGCTCCGGACAATGGAGCGCAAACGCTTTTTACAATCTCGGCAATGCTTATTTTCGCGCAGGCGATTTTGGGCGAGCGATCCTGAATTATGAGCGGGCGCTGGCGCTGGAACGGCATCATCCCGAAGCTAAAGCCAATTTGCAGATCGCACGTGACGAGGCGCGTGCGCTCGAACTGCAACAGAGCTGGCTGGAACGTTATCTGCAATTTGCGAGCATCAATCAGTACGTCATCACAGCGACGGTTGCCTTTTGGCTGGTACTTTTTTGTGTGGTCGGATTGATTTTCGCGCGCCGCCGATCAGCGGCGATAATCGCTGTATTGATCGTTTCGCTCCTGGTTTTTGGCATCGCGATCCTGGCGATTTATGAGCTAGACCAGGGCAGCAAAGGCCGCGCGCTCGCGGTCGTGACGGGCAAAGATGTGCAGGCGCGCATTGCCACAGCGGACACTGCAAACAGCGTGCTGGCGTTGCCACCGGGAAGCGAAATCAAGATCCTGAGCACTCGCGGCGATTGGGTCTATGCAGCTCTGCCGAATAATTTGCGTGGCTGGATTCCGGAAAAAAGCGCGGAGCAGGTGCGCTTGTAGACAGTCGCGGTGCGGACTGCGCCTCTTCTGTCTTCTCTAAATTCCTTCACATGAAAATTGCCGCTGCTCAAATTTCCTGTTCGCTCGGTGATTATGAGGCGAATCTTCTCAAGGTTCGCGACTTTTCTCGCCGGGCCAAAGAGGCGGGCGCCGAGCTGATCGTCTTTCCGGAGATGGTTGATACCGGCTATTCGATGCCAGTCATTCAAACTCACGCCGCTTCCTGGACTAGCAGATTCGTTCCCGGACTTCAAGAAATCGCCAGGGAGCTGTCGATTGCGATCGTCAGCGGGGTTTCGGAGCGCGCTGGTCCATCAATTTACAATTCCCAAGTTCTTGTTGATGCGAATGGCAATATCCCTGCGAAATATCGCAAGACTCATTTGTATGCGGTCGCGCCCGTCGAAGAACAGACGTGCTTTACTCCGGGCGATGCCTTCGTGAGCTTTGCGCTTGGCGGTGTGCATTTTGGCTTCAGCATCTGCTACGACCTTCGCTTTCCGGAGATGTTCCGAAAATTGGCCACCGAGTCGAAGGTCAGCGCTTTTATTCTCTCGTCTGCCTGGCCTTTCCCGCGAGTCGAACATTTCCGGACCCTCGCCACGGCGCGCGCCATCGAAAACCAGAGCTACATCGTTGCATCGAACCGCGTGGGCAAGGATGATGATTTGTGGTTTTGCGGCAGCTCCGCGATCATTGATCCCCGCGGAGTTGTGATTGCAGCCGCGTCGGCAGACCGCGAAGAACTTATTCAGGCTGATTTGTCCGAAGAGCTTGTGCTTTCAGTCCGGAGCCGGGTAGAGTCCTTCGCTCATCGCCGGCAGGACCTGTATAAATAGATAGCGAACCAATTTCCGCGATCGTTTTTCTGCAAATGCAACGTGGCCGCGTGCATCGCGGCTAAAACTCCGCGAGTTGCGCGGCACTGATCGGGACGAATTCGCTTTCGTGCAGAACTAATCGCTTCGTGCCGCGGAGAAGCTGCCACCACTGTTTTGCAGAGCCGATAACGATCAAGAGCACGAGCGCCAGAAAGAAAATCGCAACCAACGCGTCGAATCGCCAGACGCCTGCCTGCCGCACCAAGTCAGCTGCCCTGGCTGGGTCGGTAATTCCGGTTGCCTCGTGCAAGAGCGAACGCGCGCCGCTCAAGAAACCAAGTCGCGGATCAGACGAAAAAACCTTCAGATAACCAGCCGAAAACGTAACGACGCACATAAAGACAAGCGGCAAGACGGTAACGAAAAGATATTTTGCCTTATGCATTTTGATCAGGATCGTCGTGGCAAGGCAGAGCGCGACTACCGAGAGCAATTGGTTGGCCAGTCCGAAAAGCGGCCAGAGCGAATTGATGCCACCGAGAGGATCGACGACCCCCTCATATAAAAACCAGCCCCAAGCCGCGACGAGCAATACGCTCGCGAAAACATTCGCGCTCCAGGAGCGCGTGTTGCCGAGTGGCCGCCAGAGATTACCCAGGAAATCCTGAAGCAGAAAGCGCCCTACGCGTGTTCCAGCGTCGATCGTCGTGAGGATGAAGAGCGCCTCAAACATAATCGCAAAGTGATACCACAACCCGAGGGCTGTCGGGCTGGCTGAAACGCGAGCGAACATGTGCGCCATACCGACAGCAAAAGTCGGTGCGCCCCCAGCGCGATTGAACATGGTGGATTCACCGAGATTCGTGGCGAGGGTGTGCATTTCCGTTTCAGTTACCGGGAACCCGGCAGCAGAGA
This sequence comes from Verrucomicrobiota bacterium, assembly GCA_003219435.1. Taxonomy (GTDB): domain Bacteria; phylum Verrucomicrobiota; class Verrucomicrobiia; order Chthoniobacterales; family UBA10450; genus Udaeobacter. Next base: position 2,644 of record QHOW01000093.1, read on the forward strand.
CTTTTGCGACCACTTCCGCAGGCGCGCCCTTTGTATTGATCGCAAAGTATTCCCCGGGTTGCAGGACGCATGCCGCGATCATCGCCATCAAGGCGACCATCATTTCGGTCACCATTGCGCCGTAGCCGATAGTGCGTATTCGCGATTCGCGTCTCACCATTTTCGGCGTTGTGCCAGAGGCAATGAGAGAATGAAACCCTGAGACCGCGCCGCAGGCGATAGTGATGCACACAAATGGGAAGACCGGGCCGGCAAAGACGAGGCCGGTGCCGTCGATGAATTTCGTGATCGCCGACATTTGCAACGTCGGATTGATCAGCACGACGGCCGCCGCGAGCATGACCACCGTGCCGAGTTTCAAAAAGGTGCTCAGGTAATCGCGCGGTGTAAGCAGCATCCACACCGGCAGGATCGACGCGGCCAGTCCATAGATCATGATCGCCCATGCCAGCCATTTCTGGTCGTGTCGAAACCACGCTTCAATTGCAGGAAAGTCTGCCAGAAATTGTCCACCCCAGACTCCAAACGCCAGCCCAATCAACCCGAAAATCGTCACCGCCAGCACATTTACTTTGCCTGTGCGCAAACCGATTCCCATGATCAACGCCACCGGAATGGTCATGGCGATGGTGAAAACGCCCCAGGGACTTTCTGCCAGGGCTTGCACGACGACAAGCGCGAGCACGGCCAGTAAAATGATCATGATCGCCAGCACACTGATCAGGGCAAGCGCACCGACTCCGCGCCCGATTTCCTCTTTCACCATCTGACCGAGCGTTTTGCCGCCACGCCGAATCGATGCAAAAAGCATGATCATGTCGTGGACTCCGCCGCCGAGAGTGGCGCCAATCAAGATCCAGAGCGTGCCCGGCAGGAAACCAAACTGCGCAGCGAGGACAGGTCCAACGAGTGGCCCCGGACCAGCGATTGCCGCGAAATGATGCCCGAAGACCATCCAGCGATTCGTCGGCACATAGTCTTTGCCATCGTTCTGCAGCACTGCTGGCGTGGCCCGCTCTTCATTAAGCACCAGCACCCTGGCGGCCAGCCATTTGCTGTAAAAACGGTAGCTGATGGAAAGCGCGCAAAGGCCTGCCACAATGATCCAGAGTGCACTGATTTGTTCGCCGCGCGAGAGCGCTAAAATGGCAATAGCCACCACGCCCAACGCCGACACAACAAGCCAGAGCAGCTTTTTCCAGAGACTCATCTCAACAGCAGTTTAATTGAAATTGTAGCGTTGTGCCAGAAGGTGTGGTGTGCGATTCGACCACAAAATTAAAAAACTTTTAAGCGGCCAGGGATTAGCCAGCGCGAGAAAACACACGCTTAGATCTTTTCGCGGGAACCGCTTTCCGCTCGAGAAAACGCGTGTGATCGAAACGATCGACCCTGTAGCTTTCGAGCGGATTCGCCAGCGCTATGCCGGAGACAATCCCACCGAGGATTGGCGGAAATATCTCGATCTCGACCGCTGGATAACGATCAACATTCGCCGCATTCGCGACATCGAGCTCGATTTGGCGCGAAGGAAGCGCATTCTCGATCTTGGCTGCGGTGCAGGATATTTTCTTTACGTCGCCCAACTGCTCGGCCATACCGGCTTGGGTCTCGATTTGGACCGCACACGAATGTTCGCAGAAATCACCTCTCTCCTCGGCGTTCGTCGCGTGATCCAACGAATCCGAGCTTTTCATCCCCTTCCCGACTTTGGCGAAAAATTCGATCTCATCACCGCCTTTATGATTTGCTTCAACAGCCATAGACGGCCCAATCTCTGGGGAGTGGCGGAGTGGGATTTTTTTCTCGACGACATCGCCAAACATCTCGCTCCACGCGGCCGCATCTGGCTCGAGCTGAACCGCGAGAGCGACGGGACCATTTACACACCGGAACTAAAAGAGTTTTTCCTGAAACGGGGGGCCCGGATCGACGAGCACAAAATAATGTTTAATTCAGGTGTTCACGAGCCCGCTTCAACTTTGCCAGTTGGGCACTGAAATCTCTTAGCCGCCGTCGATGCTCGTCGACAACGCCTGCGGGAGCGCGTTCGACAAAAGATTCGTTTTTCAATTTGGCATCGACCGTCTTTAACTCGGCTTCAATTTTTGCGATCTCTTTATCGAGTCGCTCCCCTTCCGCGGCGCGATCGACCTCGACAATCAAAAAAAGCTCGCCCGCAGAAGTTGCGGCCACCGGCGTTCCCGCGGCGGCCTTGAATTCTGCATCGATAATCAGCTCGGACGCGTTGAGTAGGTGCGCTAAAACAGATTTTTCGGCTGCTATTGCGAGGTTGTCCGTTTTCAAAACAAACTTCGTTTTCTGGTTCGATCGTAGCCCAGCTGTCGCGCGAAGATTGCGCCCGACTTGCACGATCTCGTAGGTCACAATCATGGTCTGCTTGCTGGGAAATGGCAGCAGCAACTTTGCAGGTTGCGGAGCAAATTGAAGTGAGCCTTCGCCAAACCGGAACATTGACCAAAGCTGCTCCGTGATGTGCGGCATAAACGGATGGAGAAGGCGCAAAGTGGCTGAAAGCGCCACGTCCATTACGGCAAGGGCCGATTTCTTTCTCGCCTCGTCCTCACCGAAGATATCGCTCTTGGCCGCTTCCACGAACCAATCACAATAGTCGTTCCAGAAAAACTGATAAAGGCATTGCGCGACGATGTTGAATTGGTATTCACGATATGCTGCCTCGACGGCATCAATCGTTTGGTCCAGTCGCGACAAGACTTCGATTGCGTAGATCGACAATTCCATTTGATCCACCTTGGGCGCAGCTTCACTCGGTCCGTGCATTTGCCGAAAGCGCGCGGCATTCCAGAGCTTTGTCGCGAAGTTTCGGCCTTCTTCAATTTGTTTTTCGTCGAACCGGATGTCTTGACCGCTAGGCGCGATGCGCATGAGACCAAAGCGCAAACCGTCAGCGCCATACTTGTCGATCAACTCCAGCGGGTCGGGTGAATTGCCGAGCGACTTCGACATTTTGCGGCCTTGATTGTCACGAATCAGGCCCGTGAAGAAAACGTCGCGGAACGGGATGTTGTCTTCGGCGCATTCCGATTTTCCCGGTTTGAATTCGAGACCCGCAATAATCATTCGCGCCACCCAGAAGAAAATAATGTCCGGCGCAGTTACGAGCACACTCGTCGGATAAAATTTCTTTCGGCTCTTTTCATCCATTGTCTCATAGGCCCAGAGCCACGATGAAAACCATGTATCGAGTGTGTCAGGATCTTGCGTCCAATTTTCTGGATCGCCCGGAGGCTCAACTCCGACATAAATTTCTGGCTTCTGACTTCTGACCTCTGACTTCTGATTGCGGTACCACGCCGGAATTCGGTGTCCCCACCAAACCTGCCGGCTGATGCACCAATCGCGAATGTTTTCCAGCCATTGAGCGTAAACTTTTTCCCAATGCGCAGGAAAGAAGCGGATGAGATGCTCCTGCACAACGGCGAGTGCTTCTTCCGTTTTCGGGTAACGCAGAAACCATTGTTCGCTGATACGCGGTTCTATCGGGACATCACTCCGCTGACTGAAGCCGACGTTGTTCTCGTACGGCTCCGTTTTTGAAAGTAATCCCTTTTCCTTTAATAACTCGGCAGCCCTTTTGCGCGCTTCGAATCGATCGAGACCGTTCAACTCCGGAACCGCCGGGCAATTGATTTTCCCATCAGGATGCAAGACATCGACAACGGGCAAGTTGTGTCGCTGGCCGATCTCGAAATCGAGCGTGTCGTGCGCAGGCGTAACTTTCAAGACTCCTGTCCCGAACTCCGGATCAATCGCTTCATCGGCGATGATGGGAATTTTCTCGGCTGCCAGCGGCCGCCATGCGTGCTTGCCAAGAAGATCGACATACCTCTTGTCGTCTGGGTGGAAAGCCATCGCCGTGTCAGCCATGATCGTTTCCGGCCGTGTGGTTGCGATTTCGAGGAAACGGCCGGGCTTTTCCACAATCTGGTATCGGACAAAGTAAAGGTTTCCTTTCTGGGGCTTGTTAATGACTTCCTCGTCGGAAAGCGCCGTTTGCGCAGCCGGATCCCAATTGATTATGCGGCGGCCGCGATAAATCAGACCTTTATGATAAAGATCGACGAAAACGTTTTGGATAGCCCGGACGTAGGCATCATCGAGGGTATAACGCTGCCGCGACCAATCGCACGAACAGCCCAGGCGCTTGAGTTGCTCGATGATAATGCCGCCATGTTTGTCCTGCCATTCCAGTACCCGGCGCAGGAATTCTTCGCGGCCTAAATCACGGCGTTTTACTCCCACGTTTTTGCGCAGCCATTTTTCGACCGCTGTCTGCGTAGCAATGCCGGCATGATCCATGCCCGGAAGCCAGAGCACCTCGAAGCCCTGCATTCGCGCGCGCCGGGCGAGAATGTCCTGGATCGTGTTGTTCAATACGTGCCCGAGCGTCAGCACACCAGTGATGTTCGGCGGCGGCATGACGATCGAGAATGGTGGCTTCGGGGAAGCAGGATCGGCTGTGAAATAGCCCTCCGCCAGCCAGCGCGCATACCACTTTTTTTCAGTGGCTTGCGGTTCGTAAGCCTTGGAAACTTCTGCCATGCGCAATCATCGAAGAGGGAACAGCGATTGCAAGAACGACGCAGAGGATGTCAGGCCGAGTGACGTGGCGTAATACAGCCATCCTAGGCAGTTCGGTCGAGCGGGCATCCTGCCCGCACGAAACTCCAGGCTGGAAGCCTGCTGGACAGGGCAGGCAAGTTGCCTGAGTTACGGCAGCCAATTGCTCCTGCCGTCTTTACTGCGCTTTAGTTTCCGGGAGCTTGAAGCCGACATAAGTGCCTGCGCTGATTCCGAGCAGGCCAAGCAACGTCGCGCTGAACGCTGGCATCGCCAATTCATTGTAAACATTTGCGACAAACATTATTCCCAGGATAAGCGTCCAGACAAAGATCTGGAAGCGGTGAAAACTGATTAGGTTATTTTCCGCAAGGAGGTCGTACATTACTCCTTTCCAGGTCGGCCATGCGAAGTAGGCACTTTGCCAGCGATAATTCGCGAGCCGTTCCCGCACTTCATTCTGCTGCTGCTCATTGTCGTCCAGCGCTTGCTTGTCCGACGGAGATATTAAGGTGCGCGCTTTCTGCAGCACCTCCAACTCTTTCTGGGTATCGGCTCGCAGTTGGGTCAGCTCCGCCAGCACTTCGAGGTGTGGTCGCGTGACATCGACGATTGGCTGGTTGCCGGGAGAGCCAACCGAAACCGGTTTGGCTGCGTCAACAAAAGCGGAGCCCAATGCCGTGCCGGCGCTAATCCCGATCAACGCCAGCACCGAGGTATTAAGCGTATCCATGTCGCCGGTTACAATCCAAAGAAAGAAATAGGAGGCGATCACGAGAAAAAACCAGAACGCCATCTGTCCGCGTGCCAGGCTGTAAGGCCTCCGGCCATCCGGCCGGCGCGGCGCGGCCACATCGCGAATAATATGCGTGTACCGGGCCAGCGCGAGAAAGGCGATCAGCGCTCCGAGAATAACTAGCAAGCCGAAAGCGGTCCGAAAGGGCGGAATGACCGTCAAATAAAACTGCTGATCCTTCTTTCCAGTGTTTTTGTCAGGAGTTAGCTCCGAATTCATTTCCTCGCCATTGGCGAATCCCACCGACACGATCGCCTTGCGCGTGAAAACCGGTTGGTTAAGCACGTGCGACCATCCCAGCTTCGAGTCCTCATTGCGGACGAGCGAAAAACCGACCGTCGTATCCGTAGTTTGGACGGGAGGCACTCCTCCGATCGACCACGTGTTTTCATGCCAGTAAATTGGGGAAACGCCCTTGAGCGGGATATGATCGAGATAAAGGATTAGATCCCTTACATCTGAATTTTCGGGTTTCTTTTTCTTCTCTTCGAGAGATTTCACCCAGTCTTTGAAATTAATAATATCGACCCAAATGTCGTCGCCGCGTTGCGCATAAATGTTGTTGATGCCTCGCTGTTCCTCCCCCCACTTGTGCACTCCCACCCAGCGCACGGAAGGAGGCTCGGGTGTTGGAGAGATCCCAGCTGCGCCCGTCGCGGCAGGCGTTGCCGAAGGCACGGGCGTTTCCTCCGCTGAAATCTGCGCGACCGGAAAACGCAGAACTAACCCACAAAAACCAATCAAGAATAACAAACACAGACTCAGGCGTTGCTGTTTCATCAAGACCTTCGATTAGTTAGCTTCGGTCATATCCATTTCCCGGGCTCCTTGAAAGCAGCTACGAATAAGAGAAGTCCTTTCCTCTCTACCAGATGGCTGACAATCTGGGCTCCTCAGCCATGTCCGTAAGGATGCATCGACAGATTGCCCAAAGACAAGTTCTTTTCTCGACCGGCACCAGGCATGCGCCGGTGCTTTGAGGCGGCGAGTTCCGCGCAGAATCGGGGTTGCGAGCCCGTTGCTACGCCGCCACCTTCCCGGCTGCATGAATGATTCGCGTCCCATTGGCGTTTTTGATTCCGGCATTGGGGGACTTACCGTTGTCAAGGCGCTGCGCGACCTGCTGGCAAATGAAAACATTTCTTATCTTGGCGACACGGCGCGTGTTCCGTACGGCCCGAAAAGTCCGGAAACCGTGCAGCGCTATGCCGTGGAGCTGGCGCAGATGCTGATGGGAAAAAACGCGAAGGCGTTGATCGTTGCGTGCAACACTGTCTCATCGGTCGCGCTACCGTTGTTAACAAAGAAATTTTCGGTGCCAGTGATCGGAGTGATTGACCCCGGAGCAAGGGCCGCCTTGCAAGCGACTCGTAACCGGCACATCGGCGTGATCGGGACCCGTGCGACTATTCGTAGCGGTGCCTACGAAAAAGCGGTGCGCGCGATCGACAACCGTGTGCGGGTGAGCAGTCGCGCATGTCCCCTGCTCGTCCCGTTAATCGAAGAAGGGTTGCTCGATGACGATGTGACAGATCGAATGATTGTGCGCTATCTCGAGCCGCTGCTTGCCGACGGGATCGACACGCTGGTGCTTGGTTGCACGCATTATCCTCTGCTCACAGGCGCGATCACGCGAGTGCTCAGCAGCGAAATCATGCTCGTCGATTCGGCACAAAATTGCGCACGCGCGGTGGAAAAAATGTTGGATCGACAATCACTTCGTGCGGCGCCGGCAAACCGCGGTGAGCTACACGTTGCCTTCACCGACGCGGCCGATAATTTTCTCAATGTCGCCCGCGACGCGCTGCAGTTGAGCTTCGGCGAGATCGAGCTGCGCCCTTTGCCCTAGGTTTCGGCAGACTTTTGACTACCAGATCGTAGGAGTGGTCGATCATTCTTCGCAGCTCCGAATCAGGGACGCTGCCTTCAATCTGAACGGTGTTCCAATGTTTCTTGTTCATGTGATAACCCGGCCTGACTTGCTCGAAACGGTCACGCAGATCGAGCGCCAAATCAGGGTCGCATTTTAAGTTCACCGTGGTCGGCACTTCGTCGAGAGCCGCTAATGCAAACATTTTACCACCCACTTTAAACACAAGAACATCAGGCCCGAATGGCAAGCTTTCGGTTGCGCGAGATTTGCTCAGGCAGTATTCGCGGAACTGCGCGAGATCCATCACGTGATCCGTTCGCGCAAAATCGCCGGGAGTTCTTGAATCGCGACGCGCACCTGTTTCATGGAATCGCGCTCGCGCAGCGTAACCGTTTCGCGCACCGCCGCATCCTTTTCGCCCAGCGTTTCAAAATCGACGGTCACGCCGAATGGCGTGCCAATCTCATCCTGGCGCCGGTAGCGACGCCCGATGGCGCCGCTCTCGTCATAAAAGATGTTCATGTGCGGTCGCAGTAGACCGACAATCGCTTTCGCTTTCGCGACGAGCTGCGCGTTGTTTTTAAGCAGTGGAAAGATCGCGCATTTGATCGGCGCCATCCGTGGGTGGAAACGCAGCACAATGCGCGTCTCCAGCTTCCCCTTTTCATCTGGCGCTTCGTCTTCCGAATACGCTTCGCAGATCAGCGCCAGCACGGTGCGATCTACGCCGGCACTTGGCTCCACGACGTGAGGGACGAAGCGCTGTTTCGTTTCGTCGTCAAAGTATTCGAGAGACTTCCCACTGGCTTTCTGGTGCTGCAACAGATCGTAGTCGGTGCGGTAAGCGATGCCTTCCAGCTCCTGTCGGCCAAACGGAAAATCGTATTCAATGTCATAGGTTCCCTTGGAATAAAATGCGCGCTCTTCATCGGGAACGTCTCGCGCATGCAGGTTCTGACGCGGGATGCCAATGTTTTCGTAAAACCTAAGCCGCTGTTCCAGCCAGTAATGGAGCAATTCCAT
>QHOW01000249.1 GCA_003219435.1 Verrucomicrobiota bacterium
ACTACTCTGGTTCTTCATTGAGCTGTTCGACGATGATCTGCTTCTTTGGTGCGACTGGCTCGTCTAGGCCCGGGCAAGCGGACGAAGACACCGAATCGTCCTTCCCTGTAGAATGAGGCGGCATAAATTTGCTCCGGTCCTTGCTTTTTCGAGCCAGGAACGAAAATAATGCCGTGGTGCGCTTGGTCTGGCCATTTAAAGCTCGCGCCGGCGACGACGGCGAGAAAGAGGAGAACCGATCTTCTACAGGTGAGGCACGGCCCGATTTCTTGTTTGTAGGGTCCCAAAAAGGTGGAACGTCGTGGCTCTATTGCCAGCTCGCACTACATCCCGATTTCTGGATGCCTCCCATAAAGGAAATACATTACTTCGATAAGTTGAGCAGGATTAAACGATCATATCCTCCGCGCCGCAGAGACGAGCGCGATGTTTGTTTTCTGGAGAGCATGAAAAGCTTCAGTGCCCAGCCTTATATCGACCTGGAGAATTATGGGCAGTTGTTCATGCACAAAGGGTCGCTCCTTTCTGGTGACATCTCACCAGGTTATTCGACTCTGAGCGACGAGATCATTCAGCAAGTCGTCAGTTATTTTCTAAACTTGAAGGTGATTTTTCTGGCCCGTGATCCGGTTGAAAGAGCCTGGTCGCAGTTGTCCATGGCAGTACGCCTCGGAAGGATTAGTCAATTTGACGTAAATGATATCGACGAAGTGATTCGGAATTTGCGGGAGCCCAAGGGTGTCCTCGCGCTCGTATCCCAGCAAGATCGTGGCGCGATGGCGACGCTATGTTCATCCAGATCTGTTTCGCCTTTTATTTTTTCGACGATCTAGAGAGGACTCCCACTGAACTGCGCCGCTCCATCCTCCATTTCCTGGGTGCTAACCCGAACAAACAAAGTGGACGACTTAGAGCTGATCACAACGGCAGCGCGGGCAAAGAAAAGCTTCGACTGACCGACAAAGTGCGCTCCTATTTAGCGCAGTTTTTCAAAGATGAACTGCGGGCTTGTGCAAGGGAACTGGGCGGTCCGGCCAGAGAATGGCCAGCCCGATATGGCTTCTCACTGCTTTGGTTCTTTATCGATCTGGCCGACGATGTTGATCTGTTTTTTTGGTGCGACTGGTTGGTCTGAGCGGGCGGTTGGAGTGATGGAGTGATAGGAGTCGTGGAGTAATGATTTTCACTAGTCCAACACTCCGTTACTCCATTGCCCTTGCCCGCGCGCGATTTGCCTGAAGTTCAGCCAAATGCTTTTCCGACCAGCGACAAAGCGCATGCAGCGGCTCAATCAGCGTCCGCCCCAACTTTGTGAGAGAGTATTCAACTTTGGGCGGCACGACCGGATGCACCTTGCGTTGCACCAAACCGTCCCGCTCGAGGCTGCGCAGAGTTTGGGTTAGCATTTTTTGCGAAATCCCGCCGATCTCGCGCTGAAGCCCGGCGTAACGCTTTGTGCCGTTAGCCAGCACCTGGATGATCAGCGCAGTCCATTTGTCTGCGATGCGGTCAAGCACGAGCCGCGACGGACACTGCGCATCCATGACCGAGCCGCCAGGGGAAGATTTTCGCATGGCTCCCTTTTAGAAGGTCATGCCCCGGGGCGCAAGAGAGAGTAGCAGCTCAAATCGAGTGTATGGAAGGATCCTGCTGTAGTTGACGGCGAGTAAGCGCGTGTCGATCTTTTGCCGTCCAGGATGAGAAGTTTTGCTGTGTTTGAGGAAGATAAACCGGCTGCCGTGCGCCTGTTGCACGAACCGGAGTCGCGAAATGGCTCTGGATTTGCAGGCAGAAACGATATTGCCAGCGACCATCTATTACTCGACGAATATTCGCGCACGGTGGTGGGCGCAGTCGAGCGGGTCGCGCCCGCCGTGGTGAACATCGAGATCGAACAACAAAGCAAAAGTCATTCGCGCCACATCGGCGGAAGCGGCTCGGGATTTGTGATTACGCCTGACGGCTTCATTTTGACCAACAGCCACGTCGTCCATGGCGCCAGCCAAATTGTCGTTAATCTTTCGGACGGCCGCGATTATCCGGCACAGCTCATCGGGGATGATCCCGAAACGGATCTCGCGGTGATTCGGATCGATGCGCCCCATCTTGTTCATGTGCGTCTGGCCGATTCGGAAAGTTTGCGCGTTGGGCAAATCGCGATTGCAATCGGCAATCCACTCGGATTCCAGGCTAGCGTGACAGCAGGAGTGATCAGCGCGCTCGGCCGCTCGATGTATTCGCAATCGGGCCGGCTGATTGACAACATCATTCAGACTGACGCGGCGTTGAATCCGGGTAACTCCGGTGGACCACTGGTCAACTCAGCCGGAGAAGTTATCGGTGTTAACACGGCAATGATTCGACCGGCCCAGGGGATCTGCTTTGCAATCGCGAGCAATACCGCCAAGCTGGTCGCCGGTTGGCTGATTCGCGACGGCAGAATTCGGCGCAGCTACATCGGCGTCGCCGGTCAAAATGTGCCGCTGCATCGTCGCATCGTCAGATTTTATAATCTGGCACTCCAAACCGGGGTACTGATCGTGTCGGTGGAAAAGAATAGCCCTGCGCAGCGGACTGGTCTGCGCGAAGGCGACATCATTGTTGCCTTCGATGCGGCGCCGATCGGCTCGGTCCACGATCTGCACAAGATGTTAGTCGGTGAGCAAATCGGCGTTCCCGCGAAGCTGACGCTCATTCGGCACACGGAAAAATTGGAATTGTCGATATTGCCAGCCGAGTCACCAGCGCACGCGTAATAACGCAATATCGAATTTGTCATTCCGAGCGAAGTCGAGGAATCTCTCGATGTTTCCCGAGCGTTTGAATCATCGCTGTGAGAATTCTTGTCATCGGTAGCGGCGGCCGCGAACACGCGCTCGCATGGAAATTGAAACAATCTCCACGCGCAGAGCGCATTTTTTGTGCGCCGGGAAACGCCGGCACTGCCGAAATCGGAGAGAATGTGGCGATTTCCGTAAGTGATCTCGCATCCCTCGTTCGCTTCGCTAAGGAAAATCATGTGGATCTGACGGTGGTCGGCCCCGATGACCCGCTCGCCGCCGGTATTGTCGATCTGTTTGCTGAGGAAGGTTTGCGCATTTTTGGGCCTACCAAAGCGGCCGCAAGACTCGAATCCTCCAAAATTTTCGCGAAGAAACTGATGCATGAGCGCGGAATTCCAACAGCGCGGGCGGGCACATTTGAACGCAGCGGCGACGCGCTCCGCTTTTGTGAGCGGCTCCAATTTCCCGTCGTCATTAAAGCTGATGGGCTTGCGCTCGGTAAAGGAGTAATCATCGCGTCCGATCCTGCCGAGGCAAGATCGACAATCGACGAGATGATGAATCAGGGCCGTTTTGGCGAGGCGGGTCGGCGCGTCGTAGTCGAGGAATTCTTGCGCGGAACAGAATGTTCGCTGCATGCCCTTGTTAATGGTGCGAACTATCGATTGCTACAAACGGCGCGCGATCACAAGCGGGCGCTTGATGGCGACGCCGGGCCGAACACCGGGGGAATGGGCGCGTTTAGTCCGGCAAACAATTGGACCGCTGAGTTGGAGGATCAATTTCACAACAAAATCATGCGCCCCCTGCTAGGCGGCCTGTATGAAAAGAACATTATATTCCGCGGATTACTCTATCCCGGTTTGATGATTACGAACGCTGGCGCGCGCGTCCTCGAGATCAACTGCCGCTTTGGCGATCCCGAGACCCAGGCTATTTTGCCGCGAATGAGATCCGATTTATTGCCGTTATTGGAAGCGACAATCGACGGAAAGATCGATGCGTGCACCATCGCGTGGGACGCGCGTCCGGCGGTGACAGTTGTGCTCGCCTCGGGGGGCTACCCAGGCAAATACGAAACCGACAGAGTCATTTCCGGCCTCGGCGAAGTTGCGAAAATCGATGCCGTGCAAATTTTCCACTCTGGAACGAAGCGCGTGAATGATGAAATTGTGACTGCCGGGGGCCGGGTGCTCGCCGTCACCGCACTGGGATCAACCATCGAAGCCGCGCGCGCGCGCGTCTATGAGGCCGTCTCCCTTGTCGATTTCGCCGACTGCCATTACCGGCGCGATATTGCTCTGAACGCCG
>QHOW01000250.1:0-2717 GCA_003219435.1 Verrucomicrobiota bacterium
CTTTGGTCGAACATCGACCATCTCACCCTGCGCGACGAGGTGAAATTCGTGATGGGATCGCGCGAAGATTACGAATGGTCGCGCGACAAAGTGCAGCGTTACGACCTCCCGTCGCGCTGTCATGCGGTGCTGTTTTCGCCGATTTTCGGCCGGATTGATCCGCGCCAAATCGTCGAATGGATCCTGGCCGATAAACTCAGCGTTCGTTTTCAACTTCAGATGCACAAATTCATCTGGAGTCCGACACAGCGAGGCGTCTGAGCAATGCGAGCCGCCTCAAGCGGTCATCCTGAGCGTAAGCAAGGATCTCACATAAGTTGATGGAGCACACTAATTGACTTGTGTGCTGCACGCTTCGCGTGTGAGGTCCCTCACTTCGTTCGGGATGACAACGCAGTAACAGTAATGGTATTTTCGGCATCATGCGCGCGCGTTTGACCAAAGATTTCACTTTTGAAGCGGCACAAACTTTGCCAAATGCGCCAGAGGGTCATAAATGCAGAGGGGTGCACGGGCACAGTTTTAAGGTCGAAGTCTCAGTGGAAGGCGATGTCGATCCAAAAATCGGATGGGTTTACGATCATGCGAAGATTAGCGACGCGATGAAACCGCTCCTGAAAATGTTGGACCACTCGTATGTCAACGATATCGAAGGGCTGGAAAATCCAACGATCGAAAAAATGGCGGCGTGGTTCTGGAAGAAACTGGAGGCTCAATGTCCCGGGCTTTGCGAGATCGTCGTGCACGAAACGCCAACAGCGCGCTGCGTTTATCGCGGCGAATAAACATTGGAAATCGTCGCTGAACGCGCGAAGAGTGATTCCGCTGAGTTCTCCAGTTACAACCGCGTTCTCGCTTTCCAACTCAAACACCTAAGACTTGGAACACGTTGGAACTCTCGAATGTTCGCCGTGATGAGTGTCGCGTCGAGACTACGAGCGTGAGCCGCGATAAGTTGATCGAGCGGCCCGATGGGCATGCGCTGTCTTTCAAGATGTGCCCGGATTTCGCCATAATGGCGAGCAGCTAGTTTGTCGAAGGAAAGCTCTGAGAAAAATTGGATGAAGGCATCAACCGCGCGAAGCTGTTTGTCGCGCTGCTGACTTTTTTCGGCACCGAGCCACAGTTCACCAGTTGTGACGGCGGAAAGCGCGCATTTGTCCGGCGAAGGCAAACGGCTCACACGCGCTAAGCCCCGGATCAGTGCTACGCAGACATCGGTATCGATGAAATACGCGACCATCGCGGTCAGAAGTGAAGATCGCGCTCTTGGTGTTCTCTCAGCTGGCGTCGGCCAGGGAAGTCAGCGCTGGCGGGGAATCTCTCTCGCATGAAGCGTGCAACGGAGGCCAAGCTCTTGACGTTCGGCGCTTGTTTGGGCCGCAGCACGACTTCCTCACCGCGTTTTTCGACCAAAACCTCGTGGCCATCGAAACGAAATTTCTTCGGGAGCCGCACTGCCTGGCTGCCGCCGTGTTTGAAAAGTTTTGCCGTAGTCATAGCTATAACGTGTAGCTACAGAATGAACTGTCCAAGCGGTGCATTTTGTCCATAGCATCCCAGAACTTGAGACGCCGTCGTTCATCATAGCTCAGTGTTTCGGTGCCGGGACCGTGCCGATTTCGATGGCTTCCTTGCGCTGGGCGATTATTCGGGACGCGGTTTCTGCCACCATTTGCTCAAGCAGCAGTCGCAGATGCGTGTTTGGCCGGTAATCCGCCGGGGCGATGTGCTTGACGCGATCGGCGTGGGCTGAGAGTTGGTAACATTTCCGAAATCCAATCCGCTGTGGATCGTCAGGGTTGTAAACCGCGATAGCCTGCCCGCCATTCTTCTTCATAACGGTAAAGCAGGGGACATCGGTCGGCCCGTCACCAATGTAGATCATGTTTGGGAAAGGGACGGGCCGAATGTCCGGGTCCATGTGGTCGTTGACGTCCTGCGACATGTCGAGCAGGCCCTTGTTTATGCGAAACAAGAACTGTGTTTTCTGCGTGTGGCTGATGACGCGCTTGGGAAAAGCGATCCGGCCTTGCTCGTCTTCTGCAAATTCACATCCGAAAATCGCGCGCACATAAGGCTGCAACCGGCTGCCATCGAGCAGCACCTTCAACCCGGATGAGATGATATAGTGCTCCACCGTGATGCCGTGGGCGATCTGCTCTTCCGTGAGAAGGCCACTTCGAAATTCTTCAAACATCTCCGGCAGGCCTTTGTAAAAATTCAATTTTCCGCCCAGTTTTTTCAGTTCTGCATTGGTCGGACGATCCATGCCGAAGGTGTCCAGCATCACCTTCATGTAGGCGAGCTCGTTGTCGTAACTGTGCTCGCGCACGAGTTCTGCGCAGTGACGCCAGAAACTCTCGCCATTAATTCCGAAAGCAGGAAAGATCACATCTTCCTGCATGTAACTGGGACTTAGCGTTTGATCGTAATCGTAAACGATGGCGATGGTATTTTGTGGTGTCATGGTTAGGAGGTTGAAGCGTTAAAGCGATGAAGAGTTGAATCGTAAGATCCAAATCGCTTTAACGCTTCATCTCTTCAACGATTTAACGACCCTTCAGCCGCGCAAAGAAATCTTCGAAGAGCGGTCCGTAAACGGGACTGCGCTCTGGATGATATTGCACACCACGAGCAAACGGATATTTCCGCAGAGATATCTGCTCGACGATACCATCGTGGGCGGACCACGCTTCGACTTCGCAGCCATCTGC
>QHOW01000250.1:2800-3185 GCA_003219435.1 Verrucomicrobiota bacterium
AGGCAAATTGTGCCCTTTGATATCGAGCTTCAGTGTGCCGCCGAGGGCGACGTTGAATACCTGAAGACCTTTGCAAATAGCGAAAATCGGCAACCCGCGTGAGAGCGCTTCGCGCACCGCCTCAAATTCCCAGCGATCTCGTACAGAGTCGACATCCTTATGGATCACACCTGGGTCGACAATTTCCTGGCGCAAAAATTCTGGAGAAATATCGGAACCGCCCGTCAGCAAAAGGCCGTCCATTTGTTCCAGGGGGACTTGCTGATCCAGCGCATTCCAGACTTTGATTTCAGGATGTTTAGCGAAGATCGGGCGAAACGATCTTTCGTCTTTTCGTCGAATCCAGGTCGCCAGATTGGGCATCGGCGAATTTGCGACTTTCCTC
>QHOW01000251.1 GCA_003219435.1 Verrucomicrobiota bacterium
AGATGTTCGGTTACGTCGTCGGAGGCAAAGACGAAGATGTGACCCAGGATTTCCGTGATGATGCGTGGGGCGTACCTAAATCCGTCGTAATCGATAATGCTTTCGACTGGCGCGACGACAAGAGACTCGGCATCCCGTTGCACCGCTCTGTGATCTACGAGGTGCACGCGAAAGGCTTCAGTAAACTTTGGCACGATGTGCCCGAAGAATTGCGCGGTACCTATGCTGCCCTGGGCTGCCCGGCGGCCATCGACTATTTTAAAAAGCTCGGCGTGACTGCACTCGAGCTGTTGCCCGTGCATGCGCACATTGACGACAAAGCTTTGATCGATCGCGGTCTGACGAATTATTGGGGATACAACACGATCGGATTTTTTGCGCCGCACGCGCAGTACTCGAGCAGCGGGCAATTCGGCGAACAGGTCGTCGAGTTCAAATCGATGGTGCGCAACCTTCACGCGGCGGGCATCGAAGTGATTCTCGACGTAGTTTACAATCATACCGCCGAGGGAAATCATCTCGGTCCAACGCTCTGCTTTCGCGGGATCGACAATCTCGCTTATTACCGGTTGCAGCCGGATAATCCGCGTTTGTACCTGGATTTCACTGGTACCGGCAACACGTTTAACCTGCTAAATTCTCGCGCGCTTCAACTGGTGATGGACAGCCTGCGCTATTGGGTGCTCGAAATGCACGTGGACGGATTTCGATTTGATCTCGCTTCCAGCCTGGCTCGCGATCACGAAGGCGTGAACAAGCTGCACGCCTTCTTCGAAATTATTCATCAGGACCCGGTGCTCTCCCAGGTGAAATTGATCGCGGAACCATGGGACGTGGGCGAAGGCGGCTATCAAGTTGGAAATTTTCCCGTGCTTTGGGCCGAATGGAACGGCAAATATCGTGATACGATGCGGAGCTTTTGGAAGGGCGACGAAGGTCGCATTGGTGAGATGGCTTACCGGCTCACCGGCAGTCCCGATCTTTATCAGCACAATGGGCGCCGCCCATACGCGAGCATCAATTTCATTACTGCCCATGATGGGTTCACGTTGACTGATCTGGTCAGCTATAATGAAAAGCACAACGAGCTGAACGGCGACGGTAATAAAGACGGCGACAACAACAATCTATCTTGGAATTGCGGCGCGGAAGGACCAACAGATGACCCGCAGATTAACGCTTTGCGCGAGCGGCAGCGCCGGAATTTTCTGACCACACTTTTTCTTTCCCAGGGCGTGCCGATGCTATCCGGCGGAGACGAGTGGGGTCGGACGCGAAACGGCAACAATAACGCGTATTGCCAGGACAACGAGATCAGCTGGTTCAATTGGGAACATGACGAAAAGCAGAATCAATTCCGGGAGTTCACGCGAAAGCTGATTTCGTTTCGCAACGCGCATCCGGTATTTCGGCGGCCAAAATTTTTTCAGGGCCGCCGGATACGCGGCTCCGAGATTCGGGATGTAATGTGGTTCAATCCCGGCGGGAGCGAGATGAGCGAGGAAGAATGGGCGTCGCCGTTTGTTCGCTGTATTGGGATGCTGCTGAGTGGCGATACGATCGATGTTCTTAGTTTTGAAGGTGAACCAATCCGCGACGATACATTCCTGCTACTGATTAATGCGCATTTTGAGCCGATCCCATTCGTTCTCCCGGGACAGGAACATGTTGAATGGCAACTCATTCTCGACACCACGGACCCGAACGGTTTTTTAGCCGAGCCGAAGAGATTCGCCTCCGGTGATGACATCGATCTTGGTGGGCGCGCCGCGTGTTTGCTTCAACTGGCAAGTGGCGCGCAAGCTCAAGCTCGCGAGGAATCGTGGAAAAAACGCCACGTTAAATTTCCCGCGCTTAGCGCAGAAGAAGAACGCGCTCGCCGCACTGGGTAGCACATGTGTCTCGCGTGTCTGGTTTCGGCGTCGCGCCGAAACGAACTTCTCCCTTGCGCTTTCATCCCTTTGCACGCCTTTTTTGCCTTCGAGCCTGTGATCAGAAAAGTCCGCGAATCCGAGACGACTTCGCCAACACGCGAGACGTCCGCACACGGGCGGGCAAGCTGCGCGCTACCCCGGGGAGAGTAATTCAGGCAACGCAATCTTGTCGCGAGAAACGAATTGGTTTATATAGAAATACAGAGCGCGTGTTTTCATGCGCGACCAAATATTTGGTCAGTGATTTGTCATGACACCGACTTCTCTCATCATCGTCACTGATCGAGGCAGTTTGAAAGCATACCGGGTGAATGAAACACCCACGCGCGGACCGAGCTTGCAGCTGGTGCAAGCGTTCAACATTACAGACGCGCACGGCAGACTGGTGGACAAGGTGAGCGATTTAGCCGGACGATTTCCGGTGAGCGACGGTGCGGGCGGACGCCATGCAAATTCGATCGCGGAGCGGACGCAGCTCGAAACGGAAACCGACCGCCGCATCCAGAAAGAGCTCGCCGATCAGATCGTGAAAATTGTCTCGAGCAACGGGAAGGAAGGCTGGTCCTTCGCCGCGCCGGCCGAAATTCACGCAGCGATCGTCGGTTTGTTACCTGCAGCTGTGCGCGACCGGATCGTCGAGCACGTGAAATCCGATCTGGTCAAAACGGAGCCGTCGAAATTGCCGGCGCATTTTCGTTCGCTGCGGCAGATTTGACCCAAAGATGGTGTTAAAAAAGTTAAAAATGTTACAGAGGTTACAAGAGGAGCTGTTGTCACGCTTGTAACTTATTAATGGAACTCACGCACATTTTGCTTCGCTCAACAGAAACGGCGAGCTAATGTCCAATTGTTATGCAACTGCCTGTTAAGATTACTTACCGGGGTCTGGAAAAATCGGACCAGATCGACAATCTCGTTTTGGATTATGCGGCGCGTCTGGAAAGATTTTGCGACCACATCAACCGCTGCGATATCGCCATCGAGCAAACCAATCACACTCATCAAAAGGGAAATCCGTACCGCTGTCGCATCGATGTGACCGTTTCACGCGGTCACGAACTGGTGGCCGATGAAAGACAAATGGACAACGGGACACACAAACCGCTCAACAAAGTGATCCACGACGCGTTCAAAACGATGGAGCGCGAATTGCGCCGCGTCGTGGACAAACAAAGACGCGACGTCAAGACCCACGCCGATTCGCGTTCACCGAAATAACTGTAGCGGCCGTGTGCCACCGCCGGCGAATTCATTCGCGGATTGTCATTAACACCGGCCTTCG
>QHOW01000252.1 GCA_003219435.1 Verrucomicrobiota bacterium
AAAAACGAGGTTTTTGAATCGGCAGCCGATTTTCTAGCGCATCAACCACATGGTGGCCCTTCATGCTTGATCGTCGATGTGAAGATGCCAGGTCTAAACGGAATCGAGCTCCAGGAAGATCTGATTCGGCGCCGCCGCGAGGAACAACTTGTATTTGTTACCGGCCATGGCGACATCCCGATGTGCGCGCAGGCGATGAAAGCAGGCGCGGTCGATTTTCTTCGGAAACCGTTTCAAGCTGATGAGTTGCTTCAATGCGTCCAGAACGCCCTGATTCGATCCGCTGAGCAGCGACGAAGCGGTGCCGAGAAAAATGAGGCGCGGCGACTTCTTGATTTGCTGACGCCGCGCGAGTTCGAAGTAATGCAGCTTGTTCTCACGGGTATGTTGAACAAGCAGATTGCCGGAGAACTCGGCACGGCGGAGAAGACAGTGAAAGTCCACCGTGGCCGGGTAATGCAGAAGCTCGGTGTCACCTCGGTGGCCGAGCTTGTGCGGTTGGTTCAGAAAGCATGCCTGGCGCCAGTGGGAAATAGTAAGACCAAGGTCCAATAGGCAAACAGCGATCAGCGCGCTCACACTGCCTTCCCGCAAGGCATTATGAACCCGCTGGAACCTTCACCGCCGAGAACTATCTGCTTGGTTGATGATGATACTTCGGTGCTGAAGGCGGTCAGTCGGTTGCTCACTTCAGCCGGATTTGTCGTACAGGCTTTCAGTGAAGCAGCACCGTTTCTTGCCTACATTTCTGCGAACCGTGTCGATCTCGTCGTTCTTGATATCTGGATGAAACAGATGACCGGTTTGGAAGTGCTCGCGCATCTGTGCTCACTGTCACCGCGGACGCGCATCATCATTATAACCGGACGCGAAGATTCCGTTGTGAAGTCGATCGCGACCCAGGTCGGTGCGGTCGGTTTCTTCCTTAAACCTTTCGATGACGAGGCATTCCTGGCTGCGGTGCACCACGCGCTCGGCACCGCGGCGGAACATGGGACTAAGGTCTAATAGCCTCCACCCGCCATTTGGCTGTAGTCTGGCTCATCTTGCCAAACTCAAATGCCTTTGTTGTGTGCTTACTCGACGATGACCCCTCGGTGCTCAAGGGGTTGAGCCGGCTCTTTGCGTCGGCTGATTTGCACGCAGAAGCGTTTGGCGATCCCGAGGAATTCTTGCGTTATGTGCGCACTCATCGCCCTGCGGTTGTGCTGATTGATGTCCATATGCCACAGATGAGTGGCCTGGAGGTGCAATCGCGGCTTCGTAAAATCTCGCCTTCAACCCGCGTCATCATCTTTACCGGAAAGGATGATCCGCTGGTTCGTTCCACCGCGCTAAACGCAGGAGCTTCGGCGTTCTTTACCAAACCTTTTGACGACGAAGAACTTCTCACTGCCGTTCGGCTTGGACTCGCTTCCGCAGCATGAAAATCTCGTTCCCAAACTATCGCTCCGGCACTCTGCTAACCAGGAAACAAGGCACATCATTCATCATTTCGTCCGTCGTTATTGGGCTTTTCGCTGGCATCGGCGGAAGCCACTTTCTGGAAAATAATTTTGCGTTGCTGACGATCGCCGTGCTCGGCATTGCCGGGATATTGCTTTGCCTTGGCGTAGCCGGCAGACCTTTGCTGAGCTGGAGTAAGGTCGAGCGGGCGCGCAGCGCACCGATAAAGAAAAACGCGCCGCAAACCACATCGGGCTGGAATTATCGGCCCAGAAAAGCGATTCGGCGATCGGCAGCTGTCGACAGCGCAGGAGCGGAAATGGCCGACGTCCTGAGTCCGGAGCCCTTCGCCATAAATAATAATGGCTGGTTGAATGACGACGCACTTGAATGCCCGGCTCATACTTTTATTAACCGTGACCCGACGGTCGAGGACGCGACGGCGGAAGCGCCGTTGTTGGGTCATGCATCCCCTGTTTCGGTGTACGACTAAGGTCCTATAGGCGAACAGACCGTCGCCACTGATAATGCCCACTTAATGAAAATATTGCTTATGAAAAGATTCTCGATTTTGACATCAATCCTGCTGGCGTTTGTCGCCATCCCACTGCAAGCCGGGGAGGCCGTGGTCTCCTCCAAGGAGGTCGCCCCGATTCCACCGCCACTTTACGGACTCGGTTTCTACGGCGCGATCGACATGGGGGCGAATGTCTACCAAGACCGCGGCGGAACCAAAACTTTTACGAATGAGTTCGGAGACACTCTCGTTGTCGACCCTAAGAACGACGTTGGTTTTTTTGGCGGTATCAAGGCAGGTTACGTCTTTGGCACAGGCGTATTTCGTCCGACGATTGAAGGAGACTTCTTTTACAACGGCTTTCGGGGCGGCGCTAACACGACCTTGACAATCGATGGTGTCGTGGTGAGAAACGCCGGCGGGACTACCTTCATTAACACCGGTGCGTTTATGGGGAACTTCATCGCGAGATTCGCGTTTGGAAGATTCCAGCCGTATGTCGGTGCGGGGGTGGGCATTTACTTTGCGGAATCCGCTGGCATCGACGTCACTGGTCCTCGTGGTACCTTTAACGGGGGCGGAGGGCAAAGTCATTCAGACCTCGCCTGGCAGATCATTGCCGGCGCAGATTACTATTTCACGCCGAAGTTCAGCACGTTTGTTGAATACAAGTTCCTCGATTATACGAGCACCCAAATCGAAACCAACGAGAGTCGCAATCTCGGGCAGCAGCTAGTTGGCGCGGGCCTGCGATTCCATTTCTAAAAACCAGTCGAAAAATTTGGTTAACTTGACCGGCCTCCTTCATTGGGAGGCCGGTTTTTCATCCGGGAAGGCCGACGACACACGTTCACACGGACCCAATGCATTGGACCAAAGTCCTATATGCGGCTGTCGCGAAATTCCGTCATTGTGCGCCTGTCTGAAATTCAACGCCGCCCGGAGCTAGCACCACTGCATGAGCATAAAACAGAAAGCGACGTCCCGTGCCTTGAGCGCCATTTTCGCTGCTTTTCTTTTTTCGGCCACGCCGCCGATGCTCCCGAGGTGGAAGCGGAAACGGATGAGGCAACCAAGCTCGCCAAGGAATTGGCAAATCCCATTTCGTCGCTGATCAGCGTACCTTTTCAGGCTAACGAGGATTTTGGCTATGGGCGTACGGGCGACGGATACAAGTTCACCCTTAATATTCAGCCGGTCGTTCCGATCTCAATTAGCAGAGATTGGAATGTAATTGTGCGCACAATCCTGCCGATCGTTTCCCAGCACGGTCTTTTCTACTTCGCGAATCTGCCGAAGGACTCGCCGCTGCAGCCGCAAAACCGTTCGCAGGATGGTCTTAGCGACACCACCCAAAGTTTCTTCTTCTCGCCCAAGAAGCCAGGACCGTTCGGCCTGGTCTGGGGCATTGGTCCCGCGTTTCTTTATCCCACGGGAACTCACCCACTCCTCGGCACGGGGACATTCTCGATTGGTCCCACGGTTGTGGTGCTCAAACAAATGGGTGGGCTAACCGCAGGCGTACTCATGAACCAACTCTGGTCCGTCGCCACCGAGGAACACCGCAGCAGTTTCAGCCAAATGTTTCTGCAGCCATTTCTCGCATACACGACCAAGACCCACACGACTCTTACTCTCAGTACAGAATCCACCGCCAACTGGAACAACAACCCGGGCGACGCCAAGTGGACCGTCCCGATCATCGGAACGGTGAGCCAGGTTCTAAAAATCGGGAAGCAACCGATCAGCATCGGTGTTGCCGGCAAATATTACGCCGATAGCCCGCGTTACGGACCGGACTTGGGCGTCCGCTTCATCGTCACGCTGCTTTACCCGACAGCGAGACCGAAACCTGGAACCCCAGAGACATACAGCAAAGACAAGTGACCTTTTTCCCTCCGGGCACAACTAAATAACCTAGCGAAACAAACACATATATGAATATCACATCGAAATGGAAATACGCGGCCGGGCTGTTGCTCGCAACTGTCGCGTTACTTAGCACTGGCACGGCATCCGCCGACGATTTAATGAGCGACTCCCGCCGCGCTCTGCAACAGCTCGTGACCCAGAATCCGGCGGCCGCTAAATGTAAATCGAAAGCGGTCGCCGTCCTTGTTTTTCCGGATGTAGTCAAAGCCGGTTTCATCCTTGGCGCTCAAGGTGGCAAAGGAATCCTCTTTGTACACGGCCAACCCAGGGGCCACTACCGGACCGTAGCCGCCTCGTATGGCTTGCAAGCGGGTGTCCAGAAATACGGTTAC
>QHOW01000071.1 GCA_003219435.1 Verrucomicrobiota bacterium
GCACGCGCTTGTGCACCTGGAAAAGATGCGGATGTCCGCGACCGACGCCGATCCAAATGATTTTCGGCGGGCCTTTCGGAGGAAACGTGCCGACAGCGGTGATCGGCAGGAAGAATGCGCCGAACTGAATTGCACTGAGTTTTTCGCGCATGGCAAGGTCCACCCCGTCCGGCACTTCGCCGAAGAAAGCGAGCGTCAGGTGCATCTGCTCCACATCAGTCCAGCGCACGCCGCGAATGTGCGGATCAAGATCTGCAAGGAATTTGCGCGTTGATTCCGGCGGATCAATCGCGACGAAAAGGCGTTTGATCATACTAAAGACATTCGATGCGTACGCACGTCATCGAATCAGCGGCTACAACGATTCGCCTCGTTCTTCGTTGTTTCTCCTTGTCGCGCGATCGGCCAGACGCGTGAGCCACTGCGGCGTGCCTCGACGCAGTTGCGATCCAGCGCGTAATTCATTGCCTTCGTCACTGCCTGCTCCGGGAAGAAAGCGGTTTACGATTTTCATCCAGTAGCCTGTCAGATTCGGAAAGAGTGCGTTCCCAAGAATCGCCGTCCGCGCGGCAAATGTGAGCGTAAGCGAAGGCTGGCCGCGCCGACAGGAATCAAGAATTTTTCGCGCCGCGCGGTCGGCGTTAATGGAGATCAGCGGCGCGCCAGCCGAAGCGGCGAACCAGGCGAACTCGATGTCGTGTTTGCCTTTGAATTTTGCATTCACGTGCGACCCCGTGCGCATCATGCCTGGCGCCACGGTTGTCACATGAATGTTATCACGCGCCAGTTCCGCACGAAGCGCGTCAGAGAAACCGGTGAGCGCGAATTTGCTTACGCTGTATGGCGCCATATGCGGCACAGCGACTTTACCGCCGATCGAAGAAATATTGACGATCCGACCGCCCCCCCATGTGCGCATTTCAGGAACAATCTGTGAAATCAATTCAAAGGGCGCCCAAAAATGCAATCGCATGGCGCGCTCGAAATCTTCCCGCGTCATGTGCGCGAGCGGGCCGACCTCGATGATGCCAGCGTTATTGATCAAGATATCGATCTTGCCGAAATGATCGATGATTTGCCGAACAGCAGACCGAATTTGCGCTGTATCAAGCAGGTCGCATTGAAGCGTCAGAACCGCGCCACCGCGCCTGGCGAGATCCGCTTTGGCGCGCCCAAGTTCCTCAGCATCGCGCGCAATGAGTGCGACCTTTCCGCCCGCCGCGCAAATTTGCCGCGCGAGCACGAGCCCAAGTCCCCGAGATCCGCCTGTGATGACAACGACTTTATCGCGCAAGGAGTAGCGCGCCGTGCGGATTAGGCGCGCAATCGCCCAAACCGCAAGCAGGACGAGAACAATAACCAGGATCCACCAGAGCATGGCTCGAACGCTTAACGATCAACGCGCAACGTTCAACGTTCAATCTGAATTAGGTGGCGCGTGCTCTCCGAGCCCGCTAGTAAATTAACATCGCCTTGTCAATCAGCCGTGTTTCCGGTTGAAGCGCGCGACTTCACGCGCGGTCTCGCGATCAACGGCGCGCTTCTTCAAGTCCGCGCGTTTATCTCGCGCTACTTTGCCCTGGGCAACGCCGAGCTCAGCTTTGAGCTTTCCGTTTTTCCAGTAGAGCTTGAGAACCACAAGCGCCCGCCCGGCGACTTGTGTTTCGCCATACAGCTTGTCGATCTCCTGCCGGTGTAACAACAATTTGCGGACACGCTTCGCGGCCGGGATTTCATGGCTGGCGCGTTCGTATGGTTGAATATCGGCGTTGTAAAGAAAGGCTTCGCCATTTTCGATGCGCGCGAAAGCATCGCCGATGTTTGCCTTGCCTGAGCGGATGGATTTGACCTCGCTGCCCTTTAGCTCGATGCCAGCTTCGTAGCGCTCGAGAACGTGATAATCCCGCAGCGCCTTGCGATTAACAATCGACTCAGGCGACATACCAAGCGCAGGCTGATTGCCTGTGGGATCGCCTAGGCGCCGTCCGAACTCTCAAGCGCCTCAAAGGTCAACTTGCCCGCGATGATTTCCGTGAGCGCAATATCGGTAAGCGACATCCGCGGAGTCGTCTCCACCAATGGTCGATGTCCCAACCCGAGCTGACGCACGCGCTTGGAGACAACGTTGATCAGAAGTTGCTGATTTGGGATAACCTGGGCTGCTTCCTGGAGAAGTTGAGTCGTCATATGGCGCAAGGAACGGACGGGGCGGGATGCTTCCGTCGGGAATTGAAGAATGGTCGGCACGCTGACTGCGAGAGCGGATGGGGTAAGCTGCGGCGCGAACATGGTAAAACGAGTGTGGACTTTCCAAGCGGAGCGGCTGCTTGTCAACGGATTTATTCGTGTCAACGCGCGGCCATTCCAAGTCCGAGTAATCTGCGCTTAGCTTCAACTTCCAAACTTTCTCACTTCTTGGTTTTCCCTATCTCCGCGCCCCACACAGTCTTCGTGTATTTTCCGATCCGGTACCTGACCTGCACACGGTCGCCTTCCTTTAGTTTGTCGAATTGGCCTTGTTCCGCCTAAATGTTGAACGTGCGCCCATCATAAATCATTCGAACTTTTACGCGCCACTGTTCGTCCTTCAACGCGCGGGGATCGCGGCTCGTGCCGCGCACTTCCGGTTTCATCACGTACCCATCCACCGTGATCTCGTTATCGCCGATCGGGCGAGGCTGCTCATTCGGATTAGCCACGTGTTGAGCGTTCGGCGTTTCCCTAATTGGCGGTGGAGCGGCGGCGATATGCTCCTTGGCAAGCACGACTGCTTCGCCACTCTGCTTTTCACATCCGGCCAGGCAGAAAATCGCGAGTAATCCGGGAACGAATCGCAACACCACGCCCGATGTGAACTTGCGAACTCGTGATCGTCAAGCTCAGTCACACCTCCTGTTGAGACTTGACGTGAGTTAACCGTGGATCGAAATGCGCAAGCCCGATCGAATAAGTGAAGTTACGGCACCAGGAAAATCTTTCCTGTATATGGATCTTTCACAGCGGGCCCGGGGAGAAAAGCGCTGACATCGATGTAATTTCCCTCCGGTAAATAAGGACTTGTGACCATGCCTTTCTGGCCTGGGACCGGAATTCCATAGGGCATGTCTCCTTTTGCTTTTTCCGCAGGCGCGGCTAAAGCCGGCAGAACGGTGGGAGTAAACTTCTGTTCTCTGGAGGGCTTTAATGGCTCTTCTAGCGGAATCGGCGTCGCCCCGGCCGCATTTTGTTCTTGAGCGGTGGATCGCCGGGAGGCCCGCTTCTTCTTCGTGGGTTGAGGCTGCGCCGGCTGAGGCTGGAAAGCCTTCGAAATTGAGCGGCCAACTTTCTTGAAAAAGTCTCCTACCGGATCGGCGTTTGCCCACGGTCCGCTCAAAAAGAACAGCGCGACGACGAGCAAGCAAATCCCGCGTGAACGAATGAGACAATTAATTAACTTGTCGGCGTTCAATGTGAAGCCGTGATTGTCCTCAGGATTGCGCTCTAAGAGAAGAAGATTTTGTTCGGACGCAGGCACTTCAAGAGACGCTCGATTGTCATTTCGCGATCGCGAACGACAAATCGCGTATCTGACAATCGATTCGCGAGCGGCACAGCCGCGTTGTAGAGGCACTTGTGCCAAGCGTCGCCGCTATTGCGATCGTTCTCCGCGCTAAATATAATCGCGCGATGTTAAAGGCCATTTCATTTCTCCTCGCGCTGACGGCGGCCGCTTTTGCCCAGGATTCCGCCAAGGACGCAGCGCAGGTCTGGAATCTGGAGAAAGCGTATTGGGAATACGTCAAAACCAATGATCTGGAGAAGTATCGCGCGTTATGGTACGAGGACTTTCTCGGCTGGCCATACGTTAGTTCAGCGCCGATAAGGAAAGATCACATCACCGATTGGATCACTGCCAATACGTCCAAGGGCGTGAAGCTCCAGTCCTACTCCATCGAGCAACTTGCCATCCGTGTCACTGGCTATATCGCGATTAACGATTATCGAATCAAAGCTGACTGGGCCACGAGCAAAACAGCCGAAGTGAGGACGGATGCGTTGCGGATTACGCACACGTGGATCCGCACTCACGGCACTTGGCAAATCCTTGGCGGCATGTCCGCGCCTGTGAACGCCGACGGAAAGTAATGCGCTGGGTCGTATTTCTTCGTGCGGTAAACGTCGGCAAAGCTAATCGATGTCAACCGGCGTCGATCGCTAAGGAGCTGAGTAAATTCGGTGTCGTGAATATTGGCGCAGTCGGCACGTTTGTGGTTCGCGAAGATGTCAGCAAATCCGCTTTGCGCGCTGCGATTGCCAGAAAGCTGCCATTCAAATGCGAGATCATGATCTGTCCCGCGCGCGACATCATTAAACTGACGTCAAAGGATCCGTTCTCACGACAACCTTCGGGCCCGAACATAGTCCGGTTTGTGAGCGTGTTAGCCGAACGACCGGGCATTCGCTCCGACTTACATCAAACATCGAACATCAAATCTCAAACATCCCAACTGCCTCCTCTTCCTCTCAGTCTACCCTCGGACGACGACTGGCTGCTGAAGATCATTGCGATCCAGGACAGATTCGTTCTGGGTCTGTATCGTCGGCAGATGAAGGCGATCAGCTATCTCGGCAAAATCGAAAAAAAAATCGGGGTCGCAGCCACGACCCCCAATTGGAACACGATTGAAAAAATCGCGAAGATTCTTTGCGAATAGTAGACCCATCGAGCACTTGAGCCGGAACTTCGTGAACCTCGCCGTCGT
Organism: Verrucomicrobiota bacterium; assembly: GCA_003219435.1. Lineage (GTDB taxonomy): Bacteria > Verrucomicrobiota > Verrucomicrobiia > Chthoniobacterales > UBA10450 > Udaeobacter. Next base: position 4,743 of record QHOW01000071.1, read on the forward strand.
TCAAATAATCATCGGCAAACCGCGCTGCGCCGCTGCGAGCGTTTCTTTCGAGTTGCGCGAAGATTAGGCTGTGATGTGACGCGCACTTGGGGCGTCTTGCTTCGCAAGCATTTGTTTTGTAATCTTCGATCATGAGGACCGTGCAGGAAATCCTCACTGCAATGGATAAGCTGACTCCCCAGGAATTGCGGATCGTCAAGCTCGGCGTCGATTCACGCCTCTCTGAGGATGACGATGACCCCGCGTTGCTGGCCGCATTAGAAGAAGCGATTGCCTATGCCGACGCTCATCCTGATGAGAGCAAATCAATCGATGAGATTCGGGCGCTAATTCCAAAATGGATTTCCGAGTCGAAATCAAAGAGCCGGCTATAGCGGATCTCGCCGAGATCGTTACTTACATCGTTCAGGACAACCCAGATGCGGCATCGGCGCTTGGCAACAATTTACTCGATGCAGCACTGAGTCTCGCCCGAACGCCAGACAAAGGCAGCCCATATCCAAAACTCGCCAACATTCGCAAGCTAACCTTGCGTCCGTATAAAATTTTCTATCGCGTGCACGAAACACGCAAAGCAGTCGAGGTTCTCCCCTTCTGGCACTCGGCACGAACCGAATCTGATCTCTGATCCGCCAGCGGACGGATTCGCCGTGGCGAACCTCTGAACTCTGCGCAAAGCGCGCCTCAGCGGCCGGTCATTTGCTCCAGCTTTTCGGGGTATCGAGCGCCTTGCACGTTGATCTTTGATGCAGCGCTTTCGATTTCGCGAAGATCGTCCGGCATAAGTTCGATTGAAGCTGCTCCGATATTCTCTTCCAGCCGATGCAACTTCGTGGTGCCTGGGATTGGAACAATCCACGGCTTCTGCGCAAGGAGCCAGGCAAGCGCGATCTGAGCAGGTGTCGCCTTCTTCCTTTTTGCGATCTTGCCAAGCAAATCAACCAAGGCCTGATTCGCTTTGCGAGCCTCAGGCGTAAAGCGAGGGAGGGTGCTGCGCAAATCCGAATGGTCGAACGTAGTGTTCTCGCTGATCTTTCCCGAGAGAAAACCTCTTCCTAGAGGGCTAAATGGAACGAAGCCTATTCCGAGTTCCTCAAGCATCGGTAACACCTCCTCCTCAGGCTTTCTCCACCACAACGAGTATTCGTTTTGAAGCGCCGTCACGGGCTGAACGGCGTGCGCGCGACGAATCGTTTGCACTCCCGCTTCAGAAAGACCGAAGTGCTTGACCTTCCCTTCGTGCATTAGATCCTTCACCACGCTGGCCACGTCTTCGATTGGCACGTCCGGGTCAACACGGTGCTGATAAAATAAATCGATGAAATCAGTCTTAAGTCGTTTGAGCGAGGCTTCAGCAACTTGCTTGATGTGCTCTGGCCAACTATCGAGACCGATCTGCTCACCTTTAGGCCCAAATTTGAACCCGAACTTTGTGGCAATTACGACTCGCTCACGCATCGGAGCGAGAGCTTCGCCCACGAGTTCTTCATTTGTGAACGGACCATAGACTTCGGCGGTATCGAAGAATGTGACGCCACGTTCGACGGCAGCCTGAATCAGCAAGATCATCTCATTCTTGTCTTTGGCTGGGCCGTAGCCAAAGCTCATTCCCATACAGCCGAGCCCGATCGCCGACACTTCCAGATTGCTCTTTCCAAGTTTGCGCTTCTGCATTTTTTGAACTCCTAACTTTGATTTAAGACCTAAAGCAAAATTACTCCACGTGGGCGTGATTGTAAGGGCCGCTTCAAGCGACGACCCGTTGCGGCACGAGCACGATCTTGCCGGTCACGCCTCCGTTCCCGAGCAGCTCGTGCGCCTGTCTTGCCTCGGCAAGAGGAAATTGCTGCGCGATGAGTGGCTTGATCTTTTGCTGTTGAAGAAGGTCAAACAGGGCGATCAAATCCTGTCGAAACATTGCCGGCCTCAGCCGTTTGAGCCACTGGATGCTGTAGGGGACCACCCGTTTCCGGCCCGGGAGAAGCCAGCCGCCGGCGATATACAGCCCGAAAATGCGGATTTCACGAAAGCGATGACGACGACCTGAACGAGCTGAAGCCAATCGGCCCCCACGTAGCGAGGAAGTAAGACCATAGGCCACCACCGTCCCGCCAAGACCGAGAGCCTTGCGGGAACGCCAGATATGGGTACCACCGATGCCGTCAAAGATCGCGTCTACACCCTCACCCGTGAGGCGGTGAATTTCTTTCACGAAGTCGAGTTGTTGGTAATCAATTGGGATACCGCCCAGATCGGAAACGGCCGACGCCCCTCGCGATGAACAGGTGCCGTACATCTCCAGCCCGGCAAGGCACCCAAGCTGCAATATTGCCGAGCCGACTCCGCCTGCCGCCCCGTGGATCAGCACGCGTTGGCCCCGTCTGACCTTAGCCGAACAATGCAGCATCTGGTACGCCGTGACGTAGTTCAGCACGAGGCTGACAGCCTCGGCGGCGTCCAACCCAGATGGCACCGGAACCAGTTCACGTTACGGCAAGCAGACGAACTCCGCATACGCGCCGCTGATCGGCAGTGCGGCAACTATCTGGCCTGGTTCGAATACAGAGATGCCGTCGCCGAGCCGATCCACCACGCCGACCAGATCCCACCCCGGCGTGAACGGCAGCGTGGGCGTCTCGGGATGAATGCCCTCGCGCATCATTAGGTCGGGCAAGGAAACGCCCGCGGCCAGCACTTTCACCCGCACTTCACCGTCCTTCGGCTCGGGGCACTCTTCTTCGAGCACCAGAAGTGCATCAGGCCCGCCGTAGTGAGTAACGATGATGCGCGTGTGTTCCACGAACCGCTAGCGTTTCAGCCTGTTCTGCGATGAGTTGATCACTCAGACTTGAGAGAAGCCATGTCGATCGAGAACCGATACTTCACATCGGACTTGAGCAGTCTCTCGTAGGCTTCGTTGACTTTCTGGATGGGGATGACTTCGACATCAGCAGTGATGTTATTTTCGCCGCAAAAGTCTAGCATCTCCTGGGTTTCCGGGATGCCGCCAATCATCGAGCCGGAGAAACTGCGACGCCGTGCGATGAGGCTGAATGCCGGAACCGCGAGAGGCTCTGCGGGAGCGCCGACAAGTGTAAGATTGCCGTCGATGCCGAGTAAGTTGATGTAGGCATTGATGTCGTGATCGGCGGACACGGCGTCGAGGATGAAATCGAAACTGCCGGTGTGCTTATTTATTTCGTCGGCGTTGCGCGAGACAACGACTTCGTCAGCGCCGAGGCGGAGCGCGTCGTCTTTCTTTCCGGGTGAAGTGGTGAAAACAACGACGTGCGCTCCGAGCGCGTGAGCAAACTTCACAGCCATGTGGCCCAGCCCGCCAAGACCGACCACGCCAACTTTCTTACCCTTGGTGACGCCCCAGTGATGCATCGGGGAGTACGTAGTGATGCCGGCGCAGAGCAACGGCGCGACTGCGGCGAGATTGAGGTTGGATGGGACACGCAGGACGAAGTGTTCGTCGACGACGATGCTTTCGGAGTAGCCGCCGTAGGTCACGCCTCCGAGGTGCTTGTCCGGGGAATTGAAGGTGAGGGTCATGTTCGGGCAGAACTGCTCGAGGCCAGCCCTGCAATTGGGGCAGGTGCCGTCCGAGTCGACCATGCAGCCGACCGCGGCGAGATCGCCGGGCTTGTACTTGGTAACTGCCGAACCGACCTTGGTCACACGGCCAACAATTTCATGGCCGGGGACAATCGGGTAATTTGTGGCCATGAACTCGCTCCACTCGTTACGGACCGAATGGAGGTCGGAGTGACAGATGCCGCAGAAAAGGATCTCGATCTGTACGTCACGATCAGTTGGATCGCGACGCGGAATTTTTGTGGACGCCAGCGGCGATGTCTCGCTGGCAGCGGAGTACGCTTTCGCGTTGTAGGTAGATTTGTGCATAAGTTTGATCTCTCCTGTTGGTTTGCTTTTGTGGGGTGCCGTCGTCCACCGGAACGTTCGGGCGCGATAGGACCATTGTAAATACGCGCCGTGATGCTCTCCCGATCGTGCACACCGTGTCGCGTTCTTGCGGAAAAAGAGACGCGGGCCTTGTTACAAGGCGCTGCGGAACTCTATGGGCGTTAATCACTTCGCTGTCCCCCAGCTGGGAATGCTGTCTTCCCACTTGTTGTGGGTCAATCGGATCGGCTCCGAACTTCCATCGATCGGCGCGACAAATAATTCGCCGTATGGCTGCGGGTTATTATTCGACAGGGCATACTCGTCGTTAAGCCAGCCGCGGGCCGAAGCGTAAACGAGCCATTTTCCATCGGGCGAAAAACGCGAATGCATATTTGGCGCAAAACCATGTGTAAATTGTCGCAGCGCGCCGTTGGGTTTGCCGTTTTTGATCGGTTGCAGATAAATGTGAAATAAACCGCCCGCGCGATCGGAGCTGAACGCGATGATGTCGCCGTTAGGCGAAACCGACGGCATCGTGTCGTCGGCCGGATCGTTCGTGATCCTGCGTACGTTTGTTCCATCCGAATTCATCAAATAAATTTCCTTATTCCCATCGCGGGTGCTGCGGAAAACCATTTCTTTGCCGTCCGCGGTCAAATCGGGAAACGCGTTGTTACGAAATTTACCGGTGGTCAGGTTTTTCGCCGGCTTCGTGCCATCACTCGGAGCGGTCCAGAGATCGACAATCGCTTCGTCAGACGCAAACTGCGGGCCGGTCGTGAATGCGATCAGGTTGGCGCGACGCGCCCAACTCGTCCCCCAGACATTGTCGCTCTTTGGCGGTCGGAAGATCTCGCGCGCATTCGATCCATCGAGCTGATTGACCATCAGCCGCATGTCGGGCGAATCGTCCCTGACCAATTGTCCGCTCGCGTATTCGCGACCGTCTGGACTGATTGAGCAGAACTGGCGAGCCACCGCTTGAACATCGAGAATGCGATCCGGCAAATGAACTTCGTCATGCCCGCCGCGTGTGAGAAACGGTCGCCCGTTTGAAACCAGTTGCATCCCGGCAAGCGAACCTTTGCCGGTGCAAACCATTCGGTTGTGATGTCGATCAAACGCCGGAAAACGGCAGTCCGGTTGTGTTCCGCTTTCAATGCGAATATCGGTGCCATCGGGCGCGACGGATGCGATCTGGAATCCGTTCATTGTTTTCTCAGCGAACGCGACACGGCCGTTCGGCATGACCGCCGGAGAAAATCCGGGCCGCTCTTTCGGCGTGAGCGCGCGAGCATGACCGCCGTCCGCGGCCATTGCCCAAACCCGAAACGCGCCGCCTTCCCGATCGGAATAAAAATAGATCGTCCTGCCATCGCGCGACCAGGCCGGCGAACCGTTGAATGCATTTGAGTTTGTCAGTCGCCTCGGGTTCGAGCCATCGATGTTCATCAGATAAATTTCACAGCGAATGGGTACCGTACGAGCTGCGTCGTTCATGATTTCGAGCCAGCTATCGCGGTCGCTGCTGAACGCCACGGTTTTGCCGTCAGGCGAAACCGCCGGACGATAATCGCCAGACGCGTTCTTCATCAGATTCGTCGCCTTATCGCTCGCAGCGGCGTCGCCAGGCCGGAACGGCATCGTGAAAATGTCGGCGTTCCCATCGCGATCGCTCATGAAGAGCAAAGATTTTCCGTCCGGCGTAAACGCCGGCGCGGCTTCCATGAACATTCCGCGCGTTAATTGTTTCGGCGCGCCGTCGTGCTCAAGATCGATCGCATAAAGATCGGGATTGCCCGAGCGCTCCGAGCAAAACACGATCCACCGCCCATCCGGCGAAAACGTCGAATCATAATCCAGTGCGGGATCGTCAGTAAGCTGCCGCGGAGAAGAAGCAGAAAAAGAGGAAGCGGAAGAGGAAGAATTCTGTTCGAGAAGATAGAGTTCCCAATTCGCCGGACGCAGAGTCGTATAAACGATTCGTTCGCGCGGCAAATCGCCGCCCTTCACCATCGTTGCCGCTGCTAACAACACCGACGCGATTGCAACGAGTCCCCAGTGCGCGTTCACCTCGCCAACCTAGCACGAATCTGCGTCCTCTGACCTCCTGTCACGCTGTCTTGTCGCGTCGTAGCCTTACCGCCAGTCCGGCTCGGACCGCAAGCGGATCGGCTCTCAACTCCCAACTATCTTCGAGTGGTATTGTTCGTCCGTAACCTTCTCCATCCACTCCACGACTTTGCCATCGAGCGCCTCCTGAATGGCTATGTGCGTCATTGCAGTCGTCGGCGTAGCGCCGTGCCAATGCTTCTCACCGGGCGAAAACCAGATCACATCGCCCGGCCGGATTTCCTCGATCGGACCGCCCCAGCGCTGAGCCCAACCAAGGCCGCACGTGACGATCAACGTCTGACCGAGTGGGTGTGTATGCCAGGCGGTGCGGGCACCCGGCTCGAATGTGACGCTTGCGCATGTCACGCGTGCCGGATCGGGTGCTTGGAATAGAGGATCAATTCGGACGGTACCAGTAAACCAATCAGCTGGGCCTTTGGTGGAAGGCTGAGAGCCGCTTCGCTTAATTTCCATCACTCAATTTGGTCGCGTTTTCGTCACTCGTCACGCGCCGCCTGTTCATTTCGTGATGGCCGGCGCCGGGATCCAAATGCGATTGGCTGCCTCAAGACTGCTTGAGCATTGTTATTTACTGAGATAGTCAGTAAAGAGATATGGTGACGCCGACCGAAGAGCGCAAGCTCGCCGCCATTATGTTTACCGACATGGTGGGCTACAGCGCGCACGCCCAACGCGACGACAAAGTCGCTCTTGAGCTATTGGAGGAACATCGCCGGTTGTTACGCCAAATTTTCCCGCGGTTTCACGGCATCGAAATCAAAACCATCGGCGATGCTTTCCTGGTCGAATTCGGGAGCGCGTTGGAAGCGGCCCAGTGCGCCATCGAAATCCAGCGCACCCTGGCCAAACGAAATCACGACGTCACGTCCGACCGGCGCATCGAACTTAAAATCGGCATTCACATCGGCGATGTGGTCCATCGCGAAGGCGATGTTTACGGCGACGGCGTGATTTCCGTCTCGATGGATGTGGAGCGGCAGATTCGTAACGCACTCGAGGCCAGGTTTGAAAAATTCGGTTCGGCGGATTTGAAAAACATCAAGCTGCCGATGGATCTGTTCCGGATCGTGTTGCCGTGGGAGAAAGGTGCCGAACCTTCCGCGAAGCGAACTTCAAAGAAATCGCCCTTCTTGGTTCCGGCCGCTGTTCTCGTAATACTCGCGCTGGTCGCGGGATGGTGGTTCATGCAGCGCGCAGGCCGCGATCACCAGAACGCCTCGACCGGTTCTCCCCGCGCAGTGCCGGCCGGATCGACAAAGGCGCCTGATCAGAAATCTGTCGCCGTCCTGCCATTCGTTAACCTGAGCGACGACAAAGGGAGTGAATATTTCTCCGACGGTGTCAGCGAAGAGCTCCTAACGGTGTTGCAAAAAATTCCAGGTCTGCACGTAGCGGCACGCACCTCGGCGTTTTCATTCAAAGGCAAGAATGCCACAGCCCAGGAGATTGGACAAAAACTCGGCGTTGCGCATTTGGTCGAAGGAAGTGTACGCAAAGCCGGCGACGCGGTGCGGATCGCTGCCCGTCTCACCCGCGCTGACACGGGCGAGGAACTCTGGTCGGAAAATTATACCCGTGATCTGAAGGACGTGTTCGCGGTCCAAACCGAACTCGCGCAGACGATCGTCGAACAATTGCGCGGTCGATTCGGCGGAGCGGATGCGGGTTCGACCGCGAAAGAGAAAATTCAAGCGGAAGTGCAAGCGGCCGAAAAAGGCGGGACGAAAAATGTCGACGCGCATGAATTGTATCTGCAGGGCCGCTTTTATGAAAACCGTCACTCCGAAAAAGGTGCGCGCGAAGCTTTGGTTGCTTACGAACAATCGGTCGCGCTGGACCCTGGATTTGCCCTGGCGTGGGCCGGCGTCGCCCAGGCGCATCTCTGGTTTGCCGCGTTTGCGACCGAAGGTGGACAAAAAAATTTCGACGCTCATCTGGCCGCCGCGCGCGACGCCACGGCTCGAGCCCTGTCGATCGAGCCTAACTTGACTAACGGCTTGCTGTCCCAAGCAACCATCGAGACCAATTTCGATTTTAACTGGAACGCGGCGGCTCAGACCATCCGCAAAGCGCTGGCCCTGGCGCCGGCAGACCCGAACATTCTGATCGCAGCGGGCAACCTCGAGTTAGCACGCGGAAACACGGATCGAGCACTGGAACTCTACCGCAAAGCAGTCCACCTGGACCCGGTCAACGCGCAAGCCCGGTCGTTTCTAGCGTTTAACCTGGCGGCGACGAAACGATTCGCAGAAGCGAAAGCCGAATTCCCGCGCGTAGTCGAGTTGAATTCGGCGGCACCCTGGGCACATGCTGGTCTCGGCTTATCGTATCTGCTGCAGAATAAAATCGAGGACGCCGCAACCGAGGCACGAGCTGACGCGGGTGATTGGTGCCGGCTCCTCATCGTGAGTTGCGCTCGTTGGGGGCATGAAGCGAGTGAAAGAATCCGACGCGGCACTCGCCGAATTAATCAAAAATGATGCCGAGACAGCTGCGTATCAAATTGCCGAGGCTTACGCCTATCGCGGCGACAAGGATCACGCTTTCGAATGGTTGGAGCGTGCGCGCCGGCAACGCGACCCCGGTCTGGCCGGTTTGCGTAGAGATCCGCTCCTCCCGAATCTTCGAGATGACCCGCGATGGAACGTGTTCCTCCACACGATGGGCCTGGCCGACGACCAAGTGAAGACAAGCGCACTCTAAACTTGCATCGTCATTCGCTCGCCACTCTCCTCCGCCACGTGGCGCAGCTTTACGCGGCCACAGGCCACTTCCGATTTCCGCGTTTCAGTGTTTCGGCTTTCAGCGTTTCACGAAGCAAATGTTAAATAGCCTGCTCGCGAATGCTTTCGGAGTTTAGATCTGACCCCGCTATTTTGGTCGCTCCATTCTTACTTCTTAATTTTTAGTTCGTTCATGGGATCCGCAGTCGGATACTTTCGGTTAACGGACTTCTCGTTGCTCCACGCTCCAAACTCGTGGCGGCAAGGAATGTCAAATGTTAGACGCGACCCGGATTCCTCCCCCGGGAAGAGTGATGCCTACGCGAGTAGCTCTTCGAGTTCTTCGGTGGTAAGGCCGGTCATGAGCGGTTCCTCGCTATCGATGGCGGCGTCGATCGCGGCGCGTTTTTTCTCCTGCAGGCGCAAGATTTTTTCTTC
>QHOW01000253.1 GCA_003219435.1 Verrucomicrobiota bacterium
GCCTGACGACATGTTCTCGGATGTAGTCACCCCCCTGCCGGCGCAAGTCGACCCAGGGATCGTGAGTTGCTATGTGGGCGACTATGACTACGGCTCGGCGATCCTCACCAAGCATGTGACTTCATGGGCGGATGGGCGCGTGCTCATCGGCGGCCAATCCCAGCAGGATGCCTTCACCGATAGGGAGCTGGTCGGTTTTGCTGTGACCACCACGACCCCGGCCTGTAATAGCACCATAAACACCCAGCCAGTGGACTTCGTGATCAACCTGTCAGATGCCGCGCTTGTGTCCAGTGTTCAGGCGAGCGATTTCACAGTAAACGGGACGCCAGCCAACTCGTTTACCTTAAGCAACGGCAATGCAACGATAACGTTCCACTTCAACAGCACGCCGGTGGTAACGCAGGGGTTGCAGACGATGCATATTGCTGGCGGGGCAATTCTGCGCGCTTCCGACAACAGCCCGATATTCGATTTCACCTGCACGTTCTGTTACGCGGTAACGCCCCTACAGGTGACGACAACTGTCCCGCCTGTCGGCGGCACCTTCACCCCACCAGCGCCGAACACCTATACGTATGACGTGAACTTCAACCAGGCTATTGACCCAGCGTCAGTCCAGACGAGCGATCTGACCCTGACCGGCAATGTTGGCGGCAGCGTGACGGCCGTCAGCGTAATCAACGGTAATGCGACTGCCCGGTTCACGGTGCATTTCAATTTCGGCGGCAGCGTGACGGCAAGCATTGGCGCCGGGGCGATTACTGCTGTAGGATGCAATGGTAATGCGGCCTTCTCAGGGAATTACACCGTGGAGGGTTGCCCCTCGCCAGACCATTACGACATAGCGCAGATAACCGCCAGTATCGTACCAGGCACGACGGACATCGGCAACCATTGCGACGACTGCACCACGACAATCGCGCTGCCATTCTCTTACGCCCTGTTTGACCAGACCTTCAACGCCGTCACCCTGTCGTCCAACGGGAACGCCCAGTTCACAACCGTAGACACCGCCTTTAGCAATGTTTGCCTGCCGTGGACCACGCACGACTACACCATCCTCCCGTACTGGGACGACCTGTACACGCTAAACAGCGGCTTTGGGATCTTCACCTCGACTAGTGGCAGTCCACCCGACCGCATCTTCAACATCGAATGGCGCAACCAGTACTACCCAGGGACCGGCACTGCCAGCTTCGAGCTGCGCTTGTACGAGGGCCAGACACGTTTCGACGTGATCTACGGAACGTTGACCAATGGCAACAGCAGCGCCACGGCGGGAGTGCAGAAGAACGACACCGCCTTTGACCAGTACTTCTGCGATGGCTCAGGTGGTGCGGCCACTGGCGCGCAAAGCTACACGCTACCAGGGTGCACTCCGACGCCTACGCCTACGCCGACAGTGACTCCTACTCCGACGCCGGGTCGGATTACGCTTAGGGCCCGCTCGCAGATGTTTAACCGTCGGCTGGTGGTTCATCTCAGGTGGACTGGGGCGACCACGTCTAGCGTGGACATCTTCCGCAATGAAGTTCGGATCGCGAGGGTGCTGAACACCGGCCTCTATTCGGACCAGCTCATTGAACGAGGGACCTACACGTACCAGGTGTGCGAAGTGGGCACCGGGAACTGTTCGAACAGAGTGACGGTGGTGTTCGCCGGCCTGTAGGGAGAATTAAGCAAGGCAACTTCAATTCAAGGCGGCGTCGCGCAAGCGGCGCCGCCTTTGCTTTGTAGCCAGTGCCGTCAGCGCCTGCGGCTACAGGTAAGCGCCGACTCGTCCTACGGCTTTACAATCACAATGCTGAATAAAAGACAACGAAGAGAACAAAGTTTGTTTCCCGCGTGGCCGCGCCTTTCGCTAGCTTCGTTGCCTTCTGCTGATTTACCACGCCGTTGTAGCCGGGATTGGTGATCCCGGCCGGTACCAAACAGAAGGGCGGCCGCAAAGACAAGTAGACCAGCCGATCGTCGGACCGCCCGAGAACGTACCAAAGCCCATCCTCATCAATGGCGGCGGCCCAATCGCCGTGCACCCACGTATCGGGCCAGCGCGACCATTAAGCGTCCGATGTAACGTTCGCGGTTTCCGAAGGCTATTAGGCGTCATCTACGAATCAAGGCACGCACTGCATCGGGGGATTTGCCTTCGTGCGGGAAGAGGAGTCAGCCTCTTAAATGGCGATGGTCAACTCGCGCGCCAAAGCGGTTTTTTTGTTTCTTTCCTTCGCCATTTGTCGCATCCGCAGTTCAAATCCTTCTCAACAGCATTAGATGCAGGAAACAGCCGAAAACCGCGAAACCAAACAAAAAATTTTAAAAAAATTTAAAAAGCTTGACACCCTTCTGCGCTTTTAATTAAAACGGGGGCGTTCACTCCAGGATTGCTCTCCCCAGGGCTGTAAACAGAAGAAGGGTTTCGCGGGAAAGTTCAAAAAAGTAAACAAAAAATTAAAGGAACAATCCAAAATGAATAAACAACCTACAACCGTTAGGACGTATCTTCTCCGAGGTGCGTTTTTGCTCAGTGTGGCTTTTGTGATCGTGATGCCTCTCGCGCTGGGGCAGACTCGCAGTGGCGGGAGCAAACCAAGCGTGGCAGCCGCGCAGGCGAACAGCAGTCGCGACATGTTACGATCGGCTACTCAGACCCACGGGTCTGCATGGTTGAAGCAATTGCTCCCGCGTGTGCTCCAACCCGCTTCCACCTACATGTTGGATGACGGCACAGCAGAAGACGCTATCGGCTTGACCGCCGGCGGCGATCTGGTTTGCCTGAACGAGTTCGCGGTCATCCCCGGCAGTGAGACCATCACTTCGGTTTCGATTGCCTGGGGCACTCCGGCTTTCCCTGATCCGAGCCTGGATGGACTCCCCTACACAGTGGCTGTCTGGAGCGATCCGAATGGCGATGGCAGCCCAGTCGACGCAGATCTGCTTACGACCGCGTCGGGCGTAGTTGCTGATCAAGGGACAAACACCTTTATCACCACATCGATCACTCCGACGACGATAACAACGTCGAATTTCTTTGTCGGCCTTTCCATCGATCACGTGTCCGGCCAGTTCCCAGGTGCCTTTGATGAAACGGACCCCACGTTTCCGTTTCGGAGCTGGGTTGCAGGGTCCAACACACCAGGGGGTGCCAACCTCGAGGATCTGACCGACAACGATATCCCGGTTTCCACGATCGAGAGCTTCGGGTTGATCGGCAACTGGCTGATCCGTGCTGATGCGGGCGTTGGCCCGACCCCAACCCCGACGCCCACTCCGGGTCGGATTGTGCTGAGGGCCAACACGGATA